>JAIRQI010000041.1 GCA_031256575.1 Coriobacteriales bacterium | reverse complement strand
AACTCATGAACAGCTTCTGGCTCGTCGTACATGGCCAGCATTGCTCCTTCAAAACCCATGAAGCTGACCAGGTTTAAGAAAAAGCCACCGCCACCACCGAACATCGATACTACCTGAGTGTCGGGGTTGTACTTGAAGTTGGCCATATCCTTTTCAGCTGCAGCAGCAAAGTCGAAGTCGTAGCGGTATGGAGCTTTGATGACATCACGCCACTTGGTAATGTCGGGCAAGATAATCTGACCCGGTTCTGGCATAAAGCCGATGCCAAAGTAGTCAATCTTTAGTGGTACGCCCCAAGCATCTTTACCGTCTGGTCCTGGCCCAAAGCCACCATAAGATGAGCCAAACATGGCAACACCGTTGTCTGTAAAGCCTGGTGGTGGTTCGAACACATAGAATGCGACATCGCTGACCGGGGTTTTTCCGTCCAGCATCCTGAACAAATCTTCTTTGTAAGGCATGCTGCCTCCCTTCTCCTGATTTGCCGCAACTATACCACAGCAAGGAGGCCGAATCCCTAAAAAATCAATCTGATTTGTTGGCTTTGCGGCGGTCGATAGTGCTGAGGATACGTTTGCGTAATCGGATGCTTTGGGGAGTGACTTCAATCAGCTCGTCGTCTTCGATGTACTCTAAGGCTTCTTCAAGGCTGAAGGTGACCGGTGGAGTGAGCTGGATGGCCTTATCCGCAGTAGAAGAACGCATATTTGTCAGGTGTTTGGTGCGTGCCACATTGACTACCATGTCCCCTACCCGGGTGCTTTCACCAACCAGCATGCCTTCGTAGCAGTCTTCGCCGGGGCCGACGAAAAGGGTGCCGCGGGCCTGCAGGGTGTCCAAGGCATAAGCCACGCTTTTCTCGTTGGTCTTAGCAATCATCACCCCGAACTTGCGTTTGGGAGCCTCACCGTTGAACACCCCATACTCTAGGAAGTGGTGAAAAAGCACGGCTTCACCCCGGGTGGCATTGAGGATGCGCGTGCGCAGGCCTAATGTGGAGCGGCTGGGGATGCGAAAGACCAAAAACCCCCGGTCAGTATGCTGGGTCATGCTGACCAGCTCACCACCAGCCGAGCCAAAGACCTCGATGACCTTGCCAACATATTCGCTGGGTACATCGACTGTAGCTTCTTCAATCGGCTCTAGCTGACGACCGCTGGCATCGCGTTGGTAGAGCACCTGCGGCCGGCCGACCTGAAATTCGTAGCCCTCGCGCCGCATGGTCTCCATCAGCACGCTGAGATGCAGTATCCCCCGCCCGGCAACCTCAACACCGGCACCGTCTGGCAGCAAGGTGATACGCATCGAGATATTGGACTGAGCCTCACGCTGCAGGCGTTCGTTAATCTGGCGGGCACCGACGATGCTGCCTTCGCGACCGACCAAGGGGCTGGTAGAAGCGGCAAAGACCACTGCCATGGTCGGTTGCTCGACCTCGATAGGGTCAAGACTCTGGGGAGACAAGCGGGAGGTAATCAAATCACCGACATCGGCATCATCGACTCCGACTACGGCAACGATGTCACCGGCCAAAGCCTCGTCACACTCGACGCGCCCCAGTGCTTCGAAAGTGAACAGCTGCTTGATGGTGGTTTGATAGCTGGAGCCGTCGTTTTTCACGACTAATACATTCTCTGCCTGATGCAAGGTGCCGGAGAAAATACGCCCGATACCAATGCGACCGACATAGTCCGAATGGTCGACAGTGCAAATTTGCATTGCTAGTGGAGCTTCCAGGTCGACCGTTGGGCCAGGCACCTGGCTGATGATTGTGTCTAGCAGTGGAATCATATCGTTGTTGTCATCATCCGGCTCATAACGGGCATAGCCTTCAGTGGCAGAGGTATAGACCACCGGAAAATCCAGTTGCTGGTCATTGGCATCCAACTGCAGCATCAACTCGAAGACGGCATCCAGCACTACGAGCGGCTGGCCACCGCGACGGTCGACCTTATTGATTACCACTATCGGTTTCAGCCCCAGCTGTAGAGCATGGCGCAGCACAAAACGGGTCTGGGGCATTGGCCCCTCAAAGGCATCAACAAGTAAAAGCGCCCCGTCTGCCATGTTCAAGACTCGTTCGACTTCGCCGCCGAAGTCAGCATGGCCGGGTGTATCAATGACGTTAATCTTAATGCCTTGATAACGGATGGCGAAATTCTTGGCCAGGATGGTGATGCCTCTTTCGCGTTCTTGCTCATTGGAATCAAGAATGCGTTCGGTCAATTGTTGGTTTTCGCGAAAAACCCCTGTAGCCTGCAATAACCGATCAACCAGTGTGGTCTTACCGTGATCGACATGGGCGATGATGGCTATGTTACGAAGCGCTGTCTGCTGCATAAAGTGGATCAAACCTCTCGAGGATGGCTTTGGCTAATACTTCAGTCGAATCAATCAGCTGGTCTGGTGCTATTCCTTTGTCCAGCAATTCCGACACTAAGAGGGAGAGCTCGGTACAACCTAAGATAATATGACTAAAGCCAGATTCCAGGACTGTGTGGATATGTTCTGCTAGCTTTGTCGTATCTGGATATTCTCCAGCTTTGATTGCATATATCAGATTCATCAGAAAAGCTCTCTGCTGCTCGTCAGGTATTCCTAACTCGATACCTTGGCTTTCTAAAGCCTTGTTATAGATGCCTGCTTGAATGGTTCCGCTGGTCGCTAGTAGATAAGCCTTTTGGGAACTGGCCCGATGTAGACTGTCGGCAACCAGTTGTACCATATTCAACACCGGTATCTCGGACTGCTGCTGAATCTCATCAATATAGTAGTGTGATGTATTGCAGGGAATCGCAATAATGTCACAACCGGCAGCGGCACAGATACGACAATCCTCTACGATATAGGGCAAAGGTGATTCACCATCGGCCAAGATGGCCTGGCTGCGATCAGGAATCTTGGGGTCGTTTAAGATGACCATGTCAAGGTGTTCCTGGTCGCTTTGCACTTTGTGTAGAGTTATCAGGCTCTTGTATAAGGTATATGTTGCCAAGGGGCCCATACCACCGATGATTCCCAGCTTTTTATACACTCAGTGCTCCTTTATCAAAATAGTACTGCTTGTAGTCCTGGTGGTGCCGCATCAAGTAACGCTGCATTCTCAGCCAGCGTTGAACAGAGAAATCTGGCTTGTAGAATAGAGTATAAGTATACTGGTTGCTTCTGATGAGCTGGCGCAACTTGGTTTTAGCTTGAGCATTCTGAACGTATTTATACAGAATGCTTTTAGGTATAGAGAGCCAGAGGTGCTGCTTATCTGCATAGACCGGCTCATTATCTTCGCCGAAAATGACATCTTGGGCAATGAATTCAGCCATATTGTAGCCGGCTGCAGTGACATAAAAGCTGCTGCGTCCTTGTCGGGGGTTAATCTCAAAGAGTACATACTGGCCTGTTCGATTATCAAACTTGAGGTCGAAATTGGAGAAGCCCACAAAGCCGATTTCTTCGAGAAAAGCTTGAATCTGTTGGTAGAGGCTGGTATCGCTGTCGGAGATGATAGCGGCATAGTTACCGGCATTCAGCGGTGTGTACTCCTCAAGTATTGGATGCCCTAAGCACATCAGTTTAACCTTACCTTGCCGATTGGAGTAACAGTTCATGACACGCATCGCTGTGTCATCACCCGGGATGAACTCCTGAATAATAAGGTTGTCGGTATAGTCAGACGCATTTAAGTTTTGCATAATTTTTGTAAACTCATCAGCCGTCCTGACAAAGTAGGCCTTCTGTTTATCAGCCACTGTGGAGTGTAGGTACTCGAAACTGTTGGAGTTATTGGCCTTGATTACCATCGGAAAACCAAAGGGCAGTTCTTCCAACACCTGCAAACGCCGCTCTGGTGGGCAGACCACCGTTTGAGGATAGCGCAAGCCATACTGGTCGCAGAGTTCATAAAACCTTTGCTTGGTGACAACCTGGTCTAGCAGGTCTGACGAAATAAAGCGGTTAGCGATATAGGGCTCTAGAACCGCAGAGTTTTGTACGACTAACTGCAGGTAACGGTCCGAGCAGGGGATAAGAATCTTCGGCTCAGGGTGGGCAGCTAAGACCTCGACTAAGGCGGGCAGAAAGACTTCATCGGAGTCAAATCTATCAATGCAGACGATATCTAGGATTCGGCTGTTTTTGGTTGCTGCCAGCTGCAGGCGGCAAACCAATAAGGACTTGATGCCATAACGCTGGTGAAAAGCCCGGGCCATGCCATAGGCATTCTCATCGCTACCAAGGATTATCGGTAAGAACTCAGTCGACATGTTTGAACCTCGGGGTTTTCTGACCAGACTAGTGAAAAACTGTACAGGTAATTCTAGAGCATCGAGGTTAAGTGTGGCGGCTGGCAAGGAAAGTGGGGTGGCTGCTCGGGAGGTGTGGTGGTTGGCAGGGTAGTTTAGCGGCTGGCAGAGTAGAGAATGCTGGCTGCAAAGGTAGAGTGTGGTGGCTAGCAAGGTAGAGCATACAGCGAGCACCACCGAGGTTTTATCCACATGTATTTAAAAGCGTTTCTGCTTGCTAACTAGTCGAAAGTAGTTAACGCCTTGCAAAGACAACTTCCGCTGGGCTTTTTGCCCAAAAATGCTCAACAATTTCGCTTTTTTGGGCGTTTATTATAGAATGGTGGATTGTTGTTCAACCCACATTCGTGGATTAATTAATAGGGAGAACTAAATGAGAATTGGTATCGGGATTGATACAGGCGGCACATGTACCGATGCAGTCGCCTATGACTTCGACACGAGAACAGTATTAGCCAGTGGAAAAGCCTTAACCACACGAGAGGACCTGACCATCGGTATCGGCGAGGCACTGGATAATCTGCCAGCAGAAACCATTAAAGCCGCAGAGCTGATTTCGCTCTCGACTACTCTGGCGACCAATGCCTGCGTCGAGAACAAGGGCAGCCGGGCCAAACTGGTGATTTATGGTCTAAACGAGACCTACATGCAGCGTATTAGCGGTGACACAAACTTTGAGTTGAAGGGCGACAACGTACGTTGTTTTGACACCCATGGCTCAGCTGATGGAATGATTGTTGACGAACCGGACTGGGAGACTGTCTTTCCGACACTGACCGAGTGGCTGTCCGACGCCGATGCTTTGGCAGCTGCCGAGATGTATTCGATGAACAATGGTGCCCCTAACGAGAAGCGCACCCGGGAGTTCATTGAATCCGAACTGGCTATTCCTTTCGTAAGCGCAAACGAGCTGTCTTCGCAGGTCAACGTGCTGGAGCGGGGAGCTACAGCTCTCTTGAACGCTCGTTTGCTACCCATCGTCCAGGAATTCGTAGCCGCAGTACTAGCTGACTTCAGCGCCCGCGACTGCAACGCTCCAATTATGATTGTGCGCTCGGACGGTTCGCTGATGTCGGCCAACCTGTCTTTAGCCCGTCCTGTGGAGACAATCCTGTCTGGCCCGGCTGCCAGTGTTTTAGCTGGTCGCGACTTCACCGAGCGCGAAAACTATATCATCATCGACATGGGAGGCACCACCACTGATGTCTCTGTTGTTGTTGACAGTCAGCCAGTCATGGCTCATGACGGTATCTTGATTGGTGGTTGGCAGACCCACGTCAAAGGTGTCTTTGTAGATACCTTTGCCCTGGGTGGCGACAGTAATATTCGCCTGGTCGATGACAAACTGACCTTGATGCAACGCCGTGTAATGCCAATTTGCGTAGCGGCTGAACGTTGGCCAGAGGTCAAGTCGCTGCTAAATAAGCTGATAACTTCTAAGCGACGCAGCCACTTTCCGCTGCATGAGTTCTTCTATCTGGTCAGAGAGCCTGCCGACCGCAGCCGTTATTCCAACGATGAGTTGGCATTAATCGATGCTTTGAAGCGTGGCCCAATCATCTTGGACCAGGTCACTGATGAGGTTGGTGTAGATTTATACAACCTAAAGAGTGAACGCCTGGAGCAGGAAGGTGTGGTCATGCGCTGCGGCTTGACCCCGACTGACTTCATGCATATCAAAGGTGACTACAACGGATATGACGCAGAGGCTTCAGAGCTGGCGGTTCGTTGTGTGCTGCATAACCTCTGGATTCCCTACTCGCCTGAGGCTTCTTTGGCTTTGGCTGACCACGCCTACTCGCTGGTCCAAGGCCGGATGTATGAGAACCTGGTGCGCATCATCATCGGTCAGCAGTTCGGACGCAAGTTCAGCAAACTAGATGCCCAGACAGAGTTCTTGATTCAGAATCAATGGCAGAATCGAGATTCTGATGCAGCAGATTTGTTCAACTACAAATTCAGCACTAAAGCCACTCTGGTAGGTATTGGTGCTCCCACCCATGTCTTCTTGCCAGAAGTCGCTCGGGCTTTGGGTACCGACTATATCGAACCCGAGCATGCCGAGGTTGCTAACGCTATTGGTGCTCTGAAAGCTGACATCCGAGCGACAGTACGCATCGATGTCTCGAAGATTGTCTCTTGGAACAGCGGAATCTACTACGTCGTACACACCCCCACCGGTGCCCACCGCTACGATGACTTAGAAGAAGCCCTGGAAGCCGCTCGCGCAGCTTCAATCATTGCCGCCCAACTGGAAGCACGGGCGCGTGGTGCTCTAGGCGAGCTGGCTGTACAGACCAGCGTTGGCACCAACGCTGCCATGAGCAAGGATGGCCCACAGGTGGCCTTGAGCTATGCGGCGGAATCCGTGGTGACCGTGCGTTTTGGTGACTGAGCGAAAGCCGGGTTGGCTGCCTGATATAACCGGTAGCCAGCAAGCTTAGTTTTGTGTAGAAATGCCAAGCCGGCGACTATATGTCGCCGGCTTTGCTTTTAGTATCTTTACCTGGCCCTGCTTCGTCTTACCTTGCCTTGCTTACCTCGCGTTAGGTACCGCTAAAACATCTCCTTGGACATCTTGTCGATATTCTCCGTCAAGCATTCCAATACCCCGTCGTAGAGGGTCGGTGGACCAGCCATGGTCATACAGGGGATAAAGTACAGCTTGCCGTTAGTAGTGCAGGCCCGCCTTACTTCGCGCTCGATAATCTCAGGAGTCCAGTAGGGAGAGTCCACCACTCCGCTGTCGATGTCGCCCATGAAGGTCATCTGGGGGCCGAACTCCTTGACCAAGCTCGGAACATCGCAACGCGTCACACAACCTTGCCAGACCTGAATGCCAGACTCAATCAACAGTGGCACCAGATTGGCCGAATAGCTGTCATTGTGCATGTAAATCAACTCCACACCGAGCTCCCGCCAGGTACCGAAGAGGGTCTGGTAGGGTTTCAAGAAGAATTCTTTAAACATCGCTGGTGAGATGAAGGAGTTAACCGCAGTGCCCAGGTCATCGCTCAAACCAAACATGTCGGGATGGACATGCTTGGCTATGACTTCGGCATTCATCAGCAGATACTTTAAGTAGTGGTCAATCATCTGATGCATCAACTCAGGTTCCAAAGCATAGTTGGCAAGTGCTTCTTGCATGCCCAACATGTAGTGCATCATCTCAAAGAAACCGGGAAAGACCATTGTGGAGACAAACTTCTCGTTGCGGTCGATTTCTCCAGCGATTCGTTCAGGCTCAGCCCAATCATCGTCATTGTCATTGATTTTGGGATAGATAAAGTAATCCTGCCAGTGATGGATGTCTTTGACCACGGTGTGTTCGGCATCGTGGATCGGATAAGGGGTGATGACGCCTTCCGGCCAAACTGTCGTTACTCCCCAGGCGTCTTTTGATTTTCCTCCCCTCTCCGGCATTGGACCGAACATGCCAGGACCCGGTGCCATTTGAAAGAACTCGAACTGATTGACGAAACGGTCTGGCTTACCACCAGTCATTACCTCCATGAAATTTTCTCTTGGAGTCAGCATAATCCACTCTCCTTACTGTCTTTTTTACAAGCCTTCCTGCTCATTTATATAGAGAATACTAGTTGCAGATAGAGCATTGCGAGCCTTGGAACCTAAATGCCCCAAATGTTTGGCTGGCGAAAGATGTTTTGCTGCAACCTGCATGTTATGGCTATCTGGCAGAAGCCTTTGCAGTATTTTTGTTTCAACAGGTATCCGTAAATCAGACTTGCCAGCTTGGATTCTTGAAAGGTCATGCTAAGGGTTGGAGGGGCCCAGAAGAGATTGTGCAGGAATCAGCTGTAGTTAAGGGGTGGTGCTGGTGAACAGAGCTATTCGATGAAATTACAAATAGTTAATCCGTATATCAGGGAGGAGTGAAATGAGTGTAGAAAGTTTGCGAGCTGAACGCATCCAGAACATCATTGATGCTACCAGCTTCAAGGAACCAAAGAAGATACCAGTCGGTGCTGAGGTCATTTCTTGGCCTTTCTCCTATGCTGGCGTTCGCTATGAAGACGTAATGGATGACCCCCAGAAGACCTTTGAAGCCTACATCAAGTATTTTGATGTCGTGGACTTCGACTTTGTCTGGGGAGGCACCCTGAACACTGCTGTCAAGGCCGCCCATGCTATGGGCAATTACAGCTACCGAATCGGTGATGATGGCACGGTCATCATCCACCTGCAGCCGGAGATCGACTATATGTCAGCTGACGATTATCCTGATCTGATAGCTGACCCGGTGGCCTTTAACAACAAGATGTTCAAGCAACGCAATACGACCTTGCAGCTGCCGCGAGAACAGGCTTATCCGAAAATTATCGAAGCTCTGAAGGCGATTGGTGTCTTCAAGACCGCTAACGACTTGATTTCTGACTACATGAGCAATGTCAAAGGAATTGTTCCTATCACCGGAGCCCCAATTGGCTATTTTAGCCCAATCAATACCCTGTTTGACAGCTTGCGGGGCATGAGTGACACCTTGATTGATCTGAAACGGCGGCCAGACACAGTGCGCGAAGCTGTCAAGGTCTTAGGAGCAGCCAACCGGGCGCGTTTTGCCAGTCTTAACCCCTTAGATTTCTCTGAACCGTATCCTTTGGGTTCGACTGGCTACCACATCGAGTGCTTCTTGTCTCCCGAACTCTTTGATGAGTTCTTCTTCAATGAGTTCATGGAACTCTGCATGCCCTTTATGGAAGCTGGCCTGAAGTTCTTCATTAAAGGCGAGGGTCGGTTCATCAACACCATTGATCGCTACCGCAAGCTGCCGAAAGGTTCCTGTGTTTTCATGCTGGACCAAGACGACCCCTTTGAGATTTATAAAGCCATCGGTGACTGGCATACTGTAGCGACTGGTATCACAGTCGACCTGCTACAGATGGGAACCGTGCAGCAGTGCACAGACTATGTCAAACGCTGTTTCGATACCTTTGCACCGGGAGGCGGGTTTATCTTCATGCCCAACAAGCCATTGCTCTGTGCAGAAGATGCCAAGCCAGAGAACCTGATTGCTGTCTTTCAGACGGCTAACCAGCTGAGTTTGCAGTAAGGGAGTGAGATTAATGAATGACGAATACGATTACAGCTTAGATGACCTGCTGGAACAAGCTCAAAACGACACCAGCTGGGAGCCGGATGCCGCCAAACGAGCCGAGATGATCGGTGCTCTGCGGGGTTCGCTGATGATGCTTTAGGTATCGGATTTTCGATATAAGGGAGTTGAGATAATGGCTGATTTAGTAAAGCTTAAAGAAATAATGATCGACCTCAAAGAGGAGGAGGTCTACGAACTCTTAACCGAGTTGATGAGCGCTGGTGGCAGCGATGCCCAAGCAGCACTGGAGACCTGCCAGGAGGCCATGACCGAGATTGGCAATCGTTTTGAAACCGGGGTGTATTTTCTCGGTGACCTGTTATATTCCAGTGAAATAATGAGCGCCGCAGTGGATATCCTGAAACCTGCTCTCAGCGCTGGCAGTACAGTCAAGCTGGGTAAACTGGTAATCTGCACCGTCAAAGGGGATATCCACGATATCGGTAAGAATATAGTCAAAGGTATGCTGGAAGCAGCAGGTTTCGATGTCATTGACCTAGGTATCGATGTCTTGCCAGAGAAGATCGTGGCTACCGCAGCTGCCGAGGATGTGAAAATCGTAGCCCTGTCTGGTGTCTTGACCTTGGCTTTACGCTCCATGCAGGATGTAGTTGATGCCTTTGTTGCTGCTGGAACCCGTAATGACGTAAAGATCATCATTGGTGGTAATCCGGTAACTGTCGATGCCTGTGCTGTGATCGGTGCCGACGAGTGGGCCAACAGCCCCCAGAAAGGAGTCGAGGTCTGCCGGGTCTGGGCGACTAGCTGAGTGAACAGGGGGAGCGTCGGCTACCGCAGCGGGCGTCTTGAAGCCTGGGTCTTTACGCATCCGGACACAGATGACCAGCGCTACCACGATGAAAGCGCTACCTCCGACCAATCCAACCGGTAGGGGGCCGATAAAAGGGTCTCCACCAGAAAGCGAGAAGAGTAGCGGGGCAGAGGCGAAACCATTGACCGCTCCATGGCCGATTACCGCCGGTAGACAGCTATGCGTCTTGATAGTCAGATAACTGAACAAGGTGCCGAGCACCACACAGAATAAGCACATGGCGGCAATGCCTAGCCATGGATAGCCATGGTAACCGAATCCGTAATTATGCCCGAGGTTGATCACCGGGGCGTGCCAGAGTCCCCAGATTACCCCACTGATCAGGACTGTCGGTATGAAGGAGAGGCGTTCATTCAGCTTTGGAACAAGATAGCCCCGCCAGCCCCATTCCTCTCCGAAACAGAAGATAGAATTCAGTATTGGGGAGAAAAGCACGGCGACTACTAGTTGAATCGGGCCTATCATTGCGATGGTTGCCTCGGAGAGTGTTGTGTTGGGGGAAGCCGCTTGCATTTGGCTAGCCAAACTGGCTTTGTAGGTAGCCATTGCCGGGTCGAAGTCAGCCGGGTTGAGGCAGAAATACAGAATGGCGCCGAGCGTGGTGAGCACAGCTGGCCCGAACCAAGCTATGAGAAAATACTTCACAGCTCGGCCTTTGCCCTGTGGTTTTATCATGGCCTGTCGTAGCCCTTCCTTACTGATTAACCTGGTAAGCAGGGCTCCCAACGCTGGTATCAACATCATTGTAGATAATAATAGCTGATAGACCAGGGCAAACGTCGGGTTCTGGTCTGCTGCCATGAACAGTGGATAAAGCAAGCCGAACTCCAGGCTGAAGGTAATGCCGAAGGTGATTGCCAGGAAAATAATGATTCGCTTCATGTCTTTCTCCTCCCCTCTAATGACCTGCTTGTTACTATGTCTTACCAGTAATCGTCACCAGCAAGGTACATGAATAGTCACTGCTTAATTATCAGGTCTCATGCTTCTTCGTGAGTTAAGACTAATACTGTCGAGCTTATGCTTCCGCTGTTGGTCAGACCAGCAGAAAGACAGCGGCTACGAATGCAGTGGTCAGAAGCACTAGGCCAATGATGAACAGCCAGACCATTGGACGGGCAAAGTTACTGGTCCAGCCGACTCCAAAGCGTTTTGGTAAGAACAACACTGGGTCATTAGGGTTGAAATAGAACATGCCTAGTCGCCAATATCGGTCATCGTCCCGGGCTATTGAACTCTCAGCTTCGGCTGACGGTGCCAGACGAGCTCCGAACTGGCCATACTTCAGCGCTATATATAGCTCTGCGACCAGCATCATGACTATTACCGCCATCATGATCAGTCCAGCGGTTTGCAGCGGTAACCAGCCAACGAACGTAAATGGAATCAGGGTAATTGCAGCGCAGGTCAGCACTCCGAAGAACAACAGAACCAGCGCTTGGATACGAACAAACAAAGCTGAACGGTGAGCCGATGCAAAAGGATAGGATGGATTGATATCTAGTCGCCCACGGCACATCATCCAGTAAGCAAAGACCATACAGCTAGCCATGAAAGCCTGGACCAGAGGTGCAAAGAGCATACTGGCGGGTGATTTTTGGATAGTGGAGGTTACAGTTCCGTCCAGGTCAATCTGCATAACCAACTGGTCAGGCATCTGGGGATAAAGTACAATCTGGATGACGATGGTGATCAACAGAACCACTATGTACAGCAGGTTCCAAGCCATCGCTGGAGGATCTTTGACAGTAATTGTGCTGGTCACAGCACTGACTTGGTCACCAGCTCGCAAAGCCCAGTTCTCTGTTGCTTTCAATTTAAGAGCCTGAGAACGACAGATGAGATAAGCAGGAATAGCAACAAGGATGATCATGAAGCAAGCGATGCTATAGACGATGAAGAAGTCGTCCATAGAGGCCAGGATGGCTAAAGCTATCAGCACAATCACCAGCAGTACTGTCGTAGCAGATAGTGTTACTACATACATTCGGCGTAGTAATCGAAGCCGAGGGTGGTTATACTCCGCAGATGGAATAGTAACAGCGAAGACCTCACTGCGTTTGATAAGCCAGGGAGTGACAGCCAGAATAAGGCCTTCGATGACCAGAATCACCAGTAGAACTACTGTCATGAAAACACTCATTGTTGACCTCCCCTCTCAGTAGAACCAATCGTGTCGAAAGCCTGTGCAGCAGTATCGACAAACTCTGAGCGGTCGATTTGCCAAATCACTGCTTCTTGAGCAGCGCATATCAACGCCTGTTTGATTTCACGGCGAGCGCGGGCGGTGCGAGCCGCATCACCTTTACCTTCAGGATCAGCGATACGTACTCCTGCTCTTCTGTGAATGACAACATATCCGTCATCCTGCAACAGGGAGTAAGCCTTATTTACTGTATGCAGGTTAATACCCAGCTGATCGGCCAGCGTACGCACTGAGGGTAATAGTTCGCCGGGGTTTAGCTCGCCATGAGCGATACCTGCAACAATCTGGTTCTGAATCTGCTGATAGATGGGTATATCACTATCCAAATGGATGGTAATGATCATAAGGTCTCCTTGGCGCCCAGCCCTGTTGCTAGCTAGAAGTGAGTTAGTTGCGACCAACCTTTTCGCTTACAGCCAAGCATCGAGCGTAACTTACCATCTGTTATAGACATCATATAACAGTTCTGCTTATTGTCAAGGAGTTGTTCTATGCTATATAGAACAGGATGAGGTTGTTGACTTACGCTTTTGGTTAGCTGAGGGCCTCGCGGGCTTGGTCAAGAGCCTGGTCTAGACCGCTGGCTTTCTTGCCTCCAGCCTGAGCCATGTTAGACCGGCCACCACCGCCACCTTCGATAAGTGGAGCAATCTGCCTGATTAGCGCATTGGCATCAAAACCGCGCTGGACAGCAAGCTCGGTACCAGCAGCAATCAATAGCGGGTTGCCGTCTGTGGTCAGGCCACCGACGACCAAGGCCGCCGCCCCATCGTATGAGTCATCACGGCTCAGGGTATCGCGAAGGTTGTCCCAAAGACTGCGCAGTTCTTCGACAGTTAAACCATCAAAACGATTGACCACCGCTACAAAAGCACTATTCGCAACGCGAGCTGCCAGTAATTCATCTGCATCACTTAATAGAACCTGGCGACGGTTGGCTTTTTCTGCTGCTTCCAGTTCTTTGACCCGCTCTTGCATGGCTTGGATACGCTCGACCAGTTCGCTCGGGCGGGTTTGCATTGCCGAGGCAGCGGCTTGTAGCAATAGCTGATCCTGCTTGACCTGCTTATACGCATCGTAGCTGGTAACAGCTTCAATGCGGCGCAGCGTTGCGCCAATAGAGGATTCCGAGATGATTCGGATGAAACCGATTTGAGCGGTATGCTGAACGTGGGTGCCACCACAGAGCTCCTGGGATTCATCTCCGGCAGACAGTACGCGCACCTGGTCGGCGTACTTCTCCCCAAATAGAGCAATGACCCCTGCTGCTCGAGCGGCTTCTAGGCTGGTCTCTGAGGCGGTCACCGCGTTGTCCGCCATCACCAGCTCGTTGGCTAGAGCTTCTACAGCGTCTAATTGGGCGCTGGTCACCGGCTCGAAGTGGGTGAAGTCGAAGCGCAGGCGGTCCGGTGCCACCAGTGAGCCGGCCTGGTGAACGTGGTCGCCGAGCACCTGGCGCAGGGCGTAGTGCAAGAGATGGGTGGCTGTGTGGTTGCGCTCAATGCGCTGGCGGCGACGGCTGTCGATGCTGGCCAGCACACTGTCACCGACCTTCAGCTGGCCTTCTATGGTGCCGATATGGGCATAGACGTGCTCATGTACCTGGGTGTCGGTGACTGTGAATGTAGCTTCGCCGGCTATCTTTAGAGTTCCGGTGTCACCTAGCTGCCCGCCCATCTCTGCATAGAAGGGAGAGAGGTCTAAGACTACCTGGGCTGCCTGGCCATCGCTAATCTCGGAGACCAGAGTAGCAGCGCCATCTTTTTGCACGAGCAAGGCCAAGACCTGGGCCGGAGCTTCGTTTAACTCGTAGCCGACAAAGCGGGTGGCTCCCGTGGACGCGGCGATTTCGCTGAAGATACTGCCTACCGAAGACCAGGCATTGTCTTGGACGGCATCGCGGGCCCGCTGGCGCTGCTCCGCCATCAGTGTGGTAAATACGGTACTGTCAACTGTGAAGCCGGATTCGCTGGCAATCTCGATGGTCAGGTCTATCGGAAAGCCGTAGCGGTCATGCAGCTCGAAGGCTGCCTGGCCACTGAGCATACCGCCTGGAGCAAGCTCTTGAAGATGCCCTTCCAGGTAGCTTTGGCCTAAGCGCAGGGTCTGGGCGAAACGTTCTTCTTCAGCGATGATGACCCGCTCAATCAAGGTCTGGTTCTCAACTATCTCTGGGTAGGCATCGCCCATCATTTCGACAATCACCGGCAGCGACTGATAGAGGAAGGGTGCCTCGATACCTAGCAGGGAGCCGTGACGCATGGCTCGGCGTAGCAACCGGCGCAGCACGTAACCGCGACCTTCGTTGCCAGGCAGCACCCCGTCCCCAATCATAAAGGAACAGGAACGGATGTGGTCGGCAATGATGCGCATTGAGAGGTCGGATGACGGGTTGGCTCCGTAGCTTTGCTGGGCCAGCTTTTCACTGATGCTGATTAATGCCCGCAGGATGTCGGTATTAAAGACACTGCTGACACCGTTGATAATAGCTAAGGCCCGCTCCAGCCCCATGCCGGTGTCGATATTCTTCTTGGGCAGAGGTACCAGCGAGCCGTCCTCTTGGCCATCGAACTGGGTGAAGACACAGTTCCAGTATTCTAGATAGCGGTCGCAGTCACAACCTGGCCCACAGTCTGGGCTACCGCAACCATACTCTTCACCTTGGTCGTAGTAGAGCTCGCTGCAGGGCCCGCAAGGGCCGGTCGGGCCTGCTCGCCAGAAGTTATCATCCTCCCCCAGACGGGAGATATGCTGTTCAGGAATGCCTAGGGACTGCCAGATGGCATAAGTCTCGTCATCGTCTGTGAAGACAGTGAAATACAAGCGGTCCAGCTCAAAACCCAATACCTCGGTGCTGAACTCTAAGGCCCACTCGCACATCTCTTGTTTGAAATAGGCCCCGAAAGAGAAGTTGCCGAGCATCTCAAAGAAGGAGAGGTGACGGGCATCGGTACCAATGACATCGATATCGGTGGTACGCACGCATTTCTGCACACTGGTGGTGCCGACAAAGCGCTCGTCGAGCTGCTTTTGTTGCAGAAACCAGGCTTTGAACTGTACCATCCCGGCACTGGTCAAGAGCATCGAGGGGTCATCGGGAACCAGTGAGCTGGAGGCCCATCGCTGGCAGCCTTTGGACTCAAAGAAGGCCAGGTATTTCTCGCGGAGTTCAGCGCTGTTCATGACTTAATTCTTTCATCATCGGAAGTATCTAGAGGGTCTGGAGGGTCTAGAGGGTCTGGAGGGCCTGGTATGGCTGCGGTCTTTGGTACTTCTTTCTTGCCTCGGCGGAAAATAGCCCCCTGGGGATGGCTGATTTTGCGGCCACTTTGCTTTTCGAAATAGTAGACGAAGATGCTTTTAGCTGCGGCGAGCAAGGGGATTGCGGCAATCAAGCCGATTACGCCGGCTAATGCTCCACCAGCCAAAACGCCGACCAGAATCATCGCCGGGTGTAGCTCGACAGTCGAAGACATCACCCGGGGGGTAATCAGGTAGTCGGTCAGCCAGACCGCCACCAACAGGATAACCACGGCTAGCAAAGCAGTGAGCACGGAGTTGAAGAGGCCGATGACCACCACAATGGTGCCGGTGATCCAGGACCCGAAAATCGGGATAAAAATCATCAGGCCGGCAATCAACCCGAGCAACGCCGGGTAAGGCAAGCCAATTAGAGCGAAGCCGATTCCAGTTGTAAAACCGATGCAGGAGCCGACAATCACCATACCGCGCAGATAACCTCCCAGGGCGCGGGAGAAAGCTGAAGCGACAAAGCTCATGTCGTCCCGCAGGCGGGGGCTAATTAGAGTGCGCACCTCCAGCTTGATAACCGGCAGATCCTTCAGCACCCAATAGCCGGCTACCAGGGAGATTAAGAAGACCAGGGTGCCGGTAATCAGATTGGTACCGAAGCTGATGGCGCTGCCTGGAGCAGCCGTTACGAAGCGAATCGCCCAGTCCGAGACCATATCGCCGAGGGAGGTAAATATCTGGTTGATGTCGCTGTCTTCCAGCATATGCCCGTAGTTCTCATACAGCGACTCATAGATATTGCCAACTCGGCTGACATAGTCTGGAACCTGAGATATTAAGCCAATCAGCTGCTCGGTGATTAACGGGATGATAATCAAACCGAATAGGCTGATGACAGCGATGCCGATAATATAAGCAATCAAGGCCCCTGCCCAGCGCGGGATGCCTTTGGATTCCATCCAGTCCACCGGTGCCCGCAGTAGAAAGACCAGGAATGCCGCCAAGATTATTACAGCCAAAGCCGAAGTCATCTGACCCAGCAGGTACCAGGCTCCGATGCCAAGCAAAACGCAGCCTATAATCGACCAGATCAGGTAGTAGAGGCGACGGATTTTCTGCATCTTGTTCAGTTGGTGTGTAGCACTGTCTGGGGAGAAGACCGGTGAGCTTAGGGAGGCTGCATCGCTTGGAGAAGCTGGGCGGGCGGCAACTTCGCTGGAGCTTACTGACTGGGTGGTAGCTTGCCTGGGAGAGTCTGGGGATGTTGGCGTGTCTATTGGCTCCAGGCTATGCTCTGCAGCCTGGGTGTTAGGGTCTAGGCTCGGCTTATCTGTTTTTGCGGACTCCGGGCTGCTCACGGCCAGGTCCTAAAATGGCCATTGAGGTCTAACTTCACCCTCTGGCTCGAT
>JAIRQI010000037.1 GCA_031256575.1 Coriobacteriales bacterium | reverse complement strand
GCCCGAGCATGGTTGCAGACCGGACAAATCGCCGGAGCAGCATCTCCAAAGTGGATGTGTCCGCAGTTTTTGCAAATCCAGACCTTGACCAGCTCGCGCTGGAAGACCTCGCTATTGTTGACGCGTTCAATCAACAGCTGGTAGCGCTCTTCGTGCGCCTTCTCAATCGCTCCGACACCATCAAACAGCTCGGCGATGTCGTCGAAACCTTCCTCGCGAGCAGTAGCAGCAAACCCCGCGTACATGGTCGTCCACTCGTAGTTCTCACCTGCCGCTGCTGCTGCCAGGTTGTCAGCCGTCTTGGGCACCTGACCTTTGGTGCTGCCGTCGTTAGACAAAATCTTAAACCATAGTTTGGCGTGCTCCCGTTCATTGCCGGAAGTCTCGGTAAAGATGTCCCCGATCTGTTCGTAACCTTCTTTGCGGGCCTGGCTCGCAAAATAGGAGTACTTGTTGGTAGCTTGCGATTCACCAGCAAATGCGGCTTCAAGATTAGCTTTGGTCTTCGAGTTGGCAAAATCAGTCATTGGAACCTCCCTTGTTCTGTTGGAATCATCGGCTGAAACTGCTTCGATTCCGCTTCAAAATGTCTGCAATCATCATAGACGATGTTGCCTAGGCGCGGACAAAGCTCTGCCTAACAAAACCATCTGTCACACATCTGTTGATTTTGTCTAGTAGCGGTAGCATATAGCTACCAGCAATAACTATATGTGGAGAAGCCCGCGAGGTGGTTAGCTTATGTCGAGAAGCTTCATCCTCACTGCCAGCCATTTTCTGATTGTTGGTGAAAGAAAGGCCGTTTTTCATGACTGCGCTTCGACATGCCTGGGTCTTTAGTACGAAGCGGGCTCTCTACAAGAAGCGGGTCTTCTTTGTGAAGCGTTATTATGGAAGGCAGCTAAGTGGAGGAGAAAACATGTCAAGCCAAGACGATTATTCACCCAGAAATCGCAAACCAGTACCCGGCAATCAAGATAGCAACGACAATCCCACTCTCGAAGGCAATGGTCATGCTAGTCAAGACAATCCCCTTCTCGGTTTTGCCGACCTAGACTTCGACCGTGCTGAACGCTGCGGATTTCCTGAGGTCGTGTTTGGGCTGGGCAAGAGCGCAGCACAGGTTGCCGCCATCATGGAAGCCCTAATCAGTGCGAATGACGTCGTGCTCTGTACACGGGCCCAGCCGGAAGCGGCAGCGGCAACGATTGCCCGAATTCAAGATGCTATCTATATCGAATCAGCGGGCATTCTCTTTATCGACCGTCGTCAGGGCGCTGTTCAAGTCAGCGGCAGAACAGCCAGCGAGATTCTTAGCCAAGACGGAGGCAGCGGACAGGTGGTTGTCTGTTGCGCAGGCACATCTGACTTAAATGTTGCCGAAGAAGCGGCATTGACTGCTCGCATCATGGGTTCCAAGACCCGGTTGATTACCGATATTGGCATCGCCGGAATTCACCGAGCTTTGAACCACTTCGACGACCTGCGGTCCGCCCGAGCTATTGTGGCAGTCGCTGGCATGGAAGGTGCTCTGCCGACTCTGGTCGCTGGGATGGTCAGTGTTCCGGTCATCGCTGTTCCCACCTCAGTCGGCTACGGAGCCAGTTTCGGTGGCATCGCCGCCCTGCTCGGAATGCTAAACTCCTGCGCCAACGGGGTCAGTGTGGTAAACATCGACAACGGCTTTGGCGCCGGAGTCATCGCTCACCGCATCAATCTACCGGACTGGCTGAGCACTGTTGCTGCCGTTGAGGCTGACCAGTGACCCTGTGAATTTTGCGTTACAGCAGAGGGTGTGGTGTATGGGTGTGGTGCGAATTTGACGGCCGAAGCCATCGCTCACCGCATCAAGTTGATGGACAGGACGGGTACTTTTGCTACCACCTGTAAGGAGTGTGCTGATATAAATGGTCTCTGACAGTACTGACAATCCTAACCAAGACACCGCTTGTCGCATCCTACACTTTGACTTCTCGACAGGAGCTTCTGGGGATAAAATCCTAGGCGCTTTGCTTGAAGCTTGCGAGGCACTGGGGGTGGCTAGCTTTGCAGGACTACTGGCTCTCGCTGAGTCTTTGATTCCCAATGTCGCTATCGCTCGCCAGAAGGTCTTGAATGGTGGGATTGCTGCCACTCATCTGACGGTTGCCGAATCTCAGGCTGAGCTACGAACCTGGGCAGATATCCGTCTGATGATTACCAGCGCTATCGACCAAGGAGAGCTCAGTAGCTCTGCAGGCAAGCTTGCCTTAAAGGTTTTTCAGAGTATTGCCACAGCCGAGGCCGCGGTACACAATCAGGCTTTGGAAGCCGTACATTTTCATGAGATTGGTGCTGCGGACTCCATCGTCGACATTGTCGGTAGCTGCTATTTACTTGACCGATTATCTGCACAGAGTGTTTATGCTTCTCCTCTGGTGCTTGGCTACGGAACTGTTCAAACCGCTCATGGTCAGCTCAGTGTGCCCGCACCGGCTACCGCATTACTGATTGTCGGTTTGCCAGTTTCAGCTGGCAGTTTTGCCGGTGAGTTGACTACTCCGACTGGAGCAGCTCTGGCTGCTGCTTTCGTCACCCACTGGCAGCCGTTTGGTACGCTGTTGCCAGTGGCTATTGGTTACGGTGCTGGAACAAAGCAGCTTTCGGGAACCAGTAATACTGTCAGGCTGCTAGTAGGAGAAGCGGTCGGTGCAACGGAACCACTGTTTGTCTCCGCGAATAAAACAACGGTAAAGCTGACTGATGATTTTGGCCAGCTCGCGGATGATTATGTAGTACCCCCTGACGATTCTAGTCTGAAAATCGAGCAGACTCCCCTCTTGCAGAGCGCCACCTTGATTGAGGTCAATGTCGACCACCGTACCCCAGAGGCTTTGGCTTTCGCTGCTGAAGAGCTATTGTCAGCAGGAGCTCTGGATGTCTGGCAAGAACCAATCACTATGAAAAAGGGTCGTTTGGCAGTTCGTCTGGCACTGCTTTGCTCCCCGGAACGCAGTGCTGAATTCAGCGAACGCGTTTTGGCTTTGACCGGTAGCTTGGGGCTGAGGCGACGCCTAGTCGAGAGGGTTGTCCTGCCACGAGAGCTGCTAACTATTGATACTCCCTGGGGGATTGTTCGCTTCAAGCATGGACACTTTTTAGACGATACGCCTTTTGAACTGAGTGATGTTTCATTGAGCAACAGCAATCCGGGTGACGCTGATGTGGGAGACATGGTAAACGTTTTGCAGAAAGCTGCTATCGAAGCAGGTACGGTTTTCTCCGCAAAATCATTAGCTTCGAACACTGTAATCTGGCGGCGTCCGGAGCATGACGATGTGGCTAGCTTGGCTCGCCAGTATGGCTTGGATTATCAAGTTCTCTATAATGCGCTGCTGGCTCTTGTGAATCAGAGCACAACTTGAAAAAAGCTAGCTGTTTTTTAGGATAATCGTGTCGAGCATGTCGGCGACATTTTCGCAGGCATCAGTGACTTTTTCCATACGAGCGAAGAGATTGCTCCAAATCATCACAAATAAGGGGTCATCGGCGTGACTGCGAAACAGGTCAATCATTGCTTCAGCGTAGACTCGGTCTGCCTCTTCTTCCAGGTCATTGACTTCAACGATGTATTTGCGCACCAGACTGCTGGATTTACGGAAGTTGTGAAACTCAGTCAAAGCTTTCTTCAGGGCCAGGGTTGAACTGCGCATAAGCTCTGTCAGTTCTAAAGCTGGGGCATGAATCTCCCTCACGTTGTACATGTGAATCTGCTGTAGAACGTCTTCGACATAATCAACGATGTCGTCTAGGCGTTGGCCCACAGAAAGAATGTCCTCGCGATCAATCGGTGTTATGAACTCGGTAGCCAGGCTGGTAAAAATCTCGTGCACCTGGTCGTCAGCTTCGGTTTCTAGCTGATGCATAGTGATTATCCAGCCGGAGACCTTGTCGGGTTGAAAGTCTTTCAGGATGTCTAACAGCAGCTCAGATTCTAGTACAGCAAAATCTATCTGCTTTTCAAGAGTTGCGAAATAGTCGAACCTTTTTGCCATTAGAATTCCCTTCTTTCAGCGGTCAATACAAACAATCGCCTCAGACCCTAAATGTTTAATTAACCTTAAGAACTACTCAAATCCAAAGA
>JAIRQI010000025.1 GCA_031256575.1 Coriobacteriales bacterium | reverse complement strand
TCCGGATTCAATGAGCGAGACGAAAGCCGCATTACGAATACTGGTGATTTGATAATCCGAGCCGCTGAAGACGACCACTGCGTCATATCGACCAGCCACCAATTCTGACATTGGTGGCATCTCGTCTAACACAGTAACGTCAAAAGATGTGGATAAAACCGGCGCTTCGGCATCTGAGACCACTGCTATCTTAGCTACAGTAGTCACCTGGGAGTTGAAGAAAACCGCGGCGATAATCGCTCCGGCGGTCATGACCAGATACATTATCATCCGATACCGATTTCTAGCTAAACGGTAGCAGTCGTTGACTAATATCGCCCAAAAAGCCCTCACAGATAATCCTCGCCTTTAAACAGCCTGATGCTAATCAATAGGGTTATCACACTGAGCAAGGTCAACACAGCACAGGTCGGTAGCAGCACTGACAGGTCACCGTCGTAGACTATGCGCAAGCAGGCAACAAATATCCATTTCACAGGAGAGGCCCAGCTAAGGGTGACAAAAGCCTGACCCAGACCTTCAACCGGAAAGAACAAGCCACCGAGAGCTGCAAAGAGTGCAGCCAAGAGGCTAATCAGTTGGTTGGCACTGCTCTCCTGCTTGAATGCCGTGCAAACCATGACTCCCAAGGCCGAGAACAAGAAGTTGGCCAATAGCATTATCAGTAACAATGCCCAGGTCTTATCCCCACCATAATTAACCCCGGCAACAAGGTGTAGGATTACACCAGCAACTATGTAAGTCACCGAGCAGAAGACGAAGGTCGCAGCGACTTTGGAGAAGAGGATTAGCCACGGGCGGACTGGCGAATGCACGATGCGCAGGTTGGGCTTGATGATTCGTTCTTCCATGAAGCTGTTGGCGGAATAGGTGGCGACGTTGGTTATCAGGTAAATCATCATCGTTAGGCCATAATAGTCGTAGGATGTAATGACATCGCCGTAGCTGCCACTGGTTAGGAATCCTAAGGTCAGGACCATCAAGAAAGGGAAGGCAAGGGCGTAGACGACCCACATCAGATTGGTGAAGAGGTTGGCTAGGTCCATTATGAATATCTGCTTGAATCGATACATGATTTGAGGTCAGTCGCGCAGAGACCGTCCTGTCATCTTCAAGAAGACCGTTTCTAGGCTGGCAGTTTGAGCTGAGATATCGTTGATTCGAAAAGCCTTGGCGGTCAGGGTCGAGATGATTTGGTCGAGGTTCTCAATCTGCCGGTCGGTTGTTATGTCAAGCAGGTTATCAGCGAACTGAACCGCTTTTACCCCTTTTATCAGGGTTAGGTCAGAGACATCCGGTGCTTCTGGCGCTTCGACGCTGATTTGGTAATGGCGCTCGCTTTCGATGTCGGCTTTCAGAGACTGCTTGGTTCCCTCCGCGATGATACTGCCCAAGTCCATGATAATAATACGGGTGGAGACCTCCTCGACCTCCTCCATATAATGAGTTGTATAAATGATTGTCATGCCTTGTCGGCTGAGTTGTTTGACCCCTTCGAGAATATGGTTTCGCGACTGTGGGTCAATACCGACAGTCGGCTCGTCCATAATCAGCAGCTTCGGACGGTGGGCGATGGCGCAAGCGATATTCAAGCGCCTTTTCATTCCACCGGAGAAGGTCTTGACCTTGTCACCCGCGCGGTCTTCTAGGCCTGTGAATTCTAAGGCAAAGCGGCAAGCTTCGGTTAGAGCAGCCTTCTTCAAACCGTAGAGTGAAGCAAAGAAGAGCACGTTGCGTTCTGCTGTCAGGTCTTCGTAGAGCGCGAGGTCTTGAGGCACGATTCCTAGCCGAGACTTGTAAGCCATCAGGTCATCGAAGATGTTCTGGCCAAGGTACTTGACACTGCCACCGTCTAGGCTAAGCGCCCCGGAGATGATGTTGATAGTCGTACTTTTACCAGCACCATTGGGTCCGAGGATACAGAGTATCTCGCCCTGCTGGACTTCAAAGTCGATGCTATGGACTACCTCTTTGTTACCGTATCTTTTTGTTAAGCCTTGGACATCGATGATTGTCGGCATTATGACATCACCAAAGCGCTACCAGGTAATGGTCTTTTCTTCAGCCCCCTGATAGATGGTTGCTTTCGCTTCGGTGAGTTCGAATACCGCAGTTTCTTGGGCATTGAAGGGCATCGGTACCCCAGAAGCTCCGTAGATCTTCTCCCGATCATCAACACTTGATACAGCGACTGCTTTTGCTGCAAGCCGAATCCAAGCCCGCTCTGCGTTCATCGCGGCTAGCTCCACAAATGGATTCTCGGTGATTTGACGGTAGACTGCTTTAGGGGTGTTAGTAATGATGTAGAACTTGCCCTCATTGATGACTCGTGAGCCGAAAGGTCTCAGATGCGGCTTTCCCTCACTGTCCACGCTGGCGATAAAGTAGAAACCTGCCCCGTTGATAAACTGCATGACTTCGTCCATGGTTTACTCCTCCCGAGATTGTCTTACCTGTTGTTCCATGAGCGTTTTCGGCTCTGGTCTTTTTTTGCTACCCTTGCTTAATTTGAGCCTGCTCCTTACTAATTGAGTATACCGCCTGTTGTAGAAATGTGCTGATGCATTTTGTTGTTTTCTTGTGGTGGGTTGTGGGTGGGTTAACACGTCGTGATATCCAAGCGCAGTGTGCCCAGTTGTTAACGGAAGGTTTTTCGGGTGTTCATACTTTGTGAGGATCACCCGGTATCGTAGTTGTCAGAGTTGTGCTGTAACTATGTAGTTTGCTGGATTGCGACTCACTGCCTAGTGGATTGCTTGGTGACCCAATGGGTGGTTTGGACGGTAACTCCTTCGATACTTTGACGTTTTCCTAGCTGAATGACCAGGTGCTGGATGCAAGACAAAGTGTTTGATATCGCCGTAATCGGTTTGGGCCCTGCTGGATCATTTCTCGTAAAACACCTCGACCCTGGCCTTCGAGTAATCGCTATCGACCGAAAATCTCCTTTAGGTGATTCGGGCTTTCATAAACCTTGTGGTGGGCTGCTGGCACCAGATGCCCAAAAAGCCCTGTCTGCTTTCAATATGACTTTGCCTAAGAGCATCTTGGTTGATCCCCAGATTTTCAGTGTTCAGACCATCGATGTACAAACCGCATTAGTCCGCCACTATCAGCGGTTTTATGTGAACTTAAATCGTCATCGTTTCGATCAATGGTTGATGAGCCAGATACCTGACCAAGTGCAGCTTCATACCAATGCTATCTGCAAAAGCATCGTTCAAAGTGAAGGCAGATTCACTGTCAACTATCTACAGGATGGCCAGACACACTGTATCCAAGCCAAGTATCTGGTAGGAGCGGACGGCGCTCACTCTTTGGTCCGTCGCAGCCTGTTCAAAGACTTCAAAATCAAGACATACCTGTCAATTCAACAGTGGTTCGCCGATGCTCACAGCACACCGTTCTACTCCTGTGTCTTTGATTCCGAGTTGACCGATTCCTATGCTTGGGGTTTGACTAAGGATGACAGTTTCATCTTTGGTGGAGCCTTTGCAATCGGCTCCGGTCGTCGCGACTTCGAGCAGCTGAAAACAAAACTCCAGCCATATGGTTTTCGCTTGGAGAATCCAATCAAGACTGAAGCTTGTCTAGTTCTACAGCCTTTTGGTCCCCGTAACTATTGTTATGGCCAGAACAACGCTTTTCTGATTGGAGAGGCTGCCGGGTTTATCAGCCCCAGCTCGCTAGAAGGAATCAGTTATGCCATCGACAGCGGTTATCTGCTTTCGCAATGCTTGAACAACCAGGCCGATGACCCAAATCGGGCTTATCGCAGAGGCACCCGACGCATTCGTCTGAAGCTGATGGCCAAATACCTGAAACGTCCATTCATGTACAACCAAACCAGCCGCAAACTGATTATGCAAAGCGGTCTGATGTCGATTCCGATACTAACTTGACTGCGCAACAAAGCCATTTAATACTAACCTCGTCAAGGTTTCTTTCAGACGGCTAGTGGCGGAGAAGGAGGGATTCGAACCCTCGAGGCGCTTTTAACGCCTACACGATTTCCAATCGTGCGCCCTCGGCCGGACT
>JAIRQI010000022.1 GCA_031256575.1 Coriobacteriales bacterium | reverse complement strand
AGTAGCCTAATTTAGCTCAGCAGCTCGACAGCCTTGGCGGCAGCAGAACCAGCGTCGGGGGCATAGCCATTGGCGCCGAGTTCATCAGCCAGCTCCTGGGTGACGGGAGCGCCACCGATGAGGATCTTGACCGGGGCACCAGTCTCCTTGACGGCCTTGACGCAGTCGGCCATGCTCGGCAGAGTGGTGGTCAGTAGAGCGCTCAGGCAGACCAGGTCGGTGTCAGCGTTAGCCTTGACGAAGTCAGCGAAGGCCTCCGGGGCAACATCTACACCAAGATCGGTGATATCGACGTTTGCGCCCTCAATCATCATACGGACCAGGTTCTTACCAATGTCATGCATGTCGCCCTTGACGGTACCGATGACGGCCTTGCCGATCGGCTTAACGCCAGCCTCAACCATCAATGGCTTCAGCAGAGCGGTGCCAGCATTCATGGCACGAGCAGCAACCAGAACCTCGGGTACGAAGATCTCATTGTTCTTGAACTTCGGGCCGATGATTTCCATAGCTGCCAACAGACCATCATTCAAGATGTCCTGTGCAGAGCAACCCTCGTCGATAGCCTTCTGTACGAGCTCCTCAACGTCCTTCTTCTTGCCGGCTTGTACAGCCGCGCTGATGTCATCCAAAATTGACATTGCAACTCCCTTCCTAGCAGATCGTTTTTTTGTTGGGGTGAATTCACTCCCCTACTTTGTCGTGACTGATATATTAGTCCTTACCTTGAGTCATTATTGCGAGAGCGATTCGGATTGTGCAAGATGTACGCGAAAACCTGAAACCAATAGACAGTGCTGCCCCAATAATGCTGTTATCGTGCGTAAACACCAGCTGATGATTGGGGCTTAAGAGGCTGTCTGTTGCCGTCCGGTCACAAAACACACCCTGAACCAGATAAAGGCTAATCTTTCAGAAAAAAGAGAAACGAAATCGCTCGGCATAATGCTATATTTGTCTTCACTGCCTAATGCTCTATCAGGCAGGCTTAAAGCCAGTCAAACCGATATCTGCCAAGCGCTACAGGAGAATATGAGGAGCCCGATGTCAACTTTTACAGTCATCATCAAGACCCAGGGAAACGTAGTAGAGATGCAGGCTACACCAGGCCAATCCGCCTTGGATGTCATCCAGGATGCCGGCTTGAATTTCAGTGCCCCTTGCGGGGGAAATGGCAAGTGTGGCAAATGCATGATCTATGTTCACGAAAGTGGATCGAGCGGCCTCAGGCTGGCCTGCCGAACGGATGTCAGCGACCAGATGATTCTGGAGCTGGACGGCCCGGAGACGATGATGATTGAAGAGGATGCAGTTGTCTCAAGCTATGCTCCAGACACCGGCCGAGCAGGCATTGGAGTCGCTTTAGATATCGGTACCACCACACTGGCCTGCCGCTTGTTCGACCTAGACAACGGCCAGCTCTTAGAATCAGCCGCTCGCGTCAACCCCCAGGCTGTCTGGGGTGCCGATGTCATCAGCCGCATCGATGCCAGCGTTGATGGCAAGTTGAGCCAGATGCAAGATGCTGTGCTACGCGCCGTTGACCAGATGCTGGACGAGCTTTTATCTAAAGCCCGTCATAAACGCTCCGAGATAATTGACTTCACCATTGCCGGCAATACCGTCATGCAGCACATCGCCGTCGGCCTGCCACCAGACAGTATCGGCTTGAACCCGTTTATCCCCCTGTCCCTGTTTGGCGACCTGCGTGAGCTGCCGGATATCCCCTGCCCGATTTGGTTTGCTCCCTGTATTGCCAGTTATGTCGGCGGAGACATCACAGCAGGCATGATTGCCACCGACATGCATAAGGCCGAGTACAAGCAGGTCCTGGTCGACCTGGGAACCAATGGCGAGCTCTCACTAGGCAACAAAGACGGCATCATTGCCTGTGCAACAGCTGCCGGGCCGGTCTTTGAAGGCGCGAATATCTACTTCGGCATGCCCGCCCTGCCGGGTGCGATTTCATCGGCCTGGTCAGAAGACGGGCATCTGGCCTTCGAGACCATCGGCGGAGTTGCCCCCAAGGGGGTCTGCGGCACCGGTCTGGTGGATATCGCCGCCTATATGTACAAAAACGGTATCTTTGACGCAACCGGGTATCTATTAGACGCTGAAGACTGCCCGGAGCACGCAGCCTGGCTAGGTGTGGAGAATGGCCTGAATGTCTTTTATCTGACTGAGGATAAGAGCCTCTATATCACCCAACGCGACATCCGGAATATCCAGCTCGGTAAGTCTGCGGTCTATTCAGGCATCATGGTCTTGATGGACGCAGCCGGGTTGGGCCTTGAGGATATCCACCGTTTGGATATTGCCGGGGGCTTTGGCAAGCATATCAACCTGGAAAGCGCTGCCACCTTGGGTATCATCCCCGCCAGTTGGCTGGACCGGGCTTATGCCGTCGGCAACAGCTCAGTAGAAGGTGCTTCAGCCGCTCTCTTGAGTGCTGCTGCTAGAGCCGACATGATGGGTTTGTGGGACCTGGCTGAGTACATCGAGCTCTCCACCAGCGCCCGCTTCAATGAGTTCTTCATCGAGAACATGATGTTCCCGGAAAACTAACCCATTTACTCGACCATTTGCGGCAGTGGCTCTAATCCTGTGATGCGCGGCACCTCTCTGTATTCTGGGTGCCGATTGTTGCGGTCGATCAAGACAGCATGTAGACCGGCTGACCGGGCCCCCTCGACATCGGCAGTAATATGGTCACCGACATGCAGGGCCTCATCGGCCTGTACTTGCAGTCGGTCAAGAGCTAGCTTGAAGATGCCTGGCTCTGGTTTGTGCATGCCGACATCAGCGGAAGCAATGATGGTTGAGAAGAATTCGCTGATTCCTAGACCCTCGATGACCGGTATCAATGAACTGTCCCAGTTGGATATCAAACCGAGCTTGATACCGCGCTTTTGAAGAGTTGTCAGAGTTGCTAAGACATCGTCATAGAGATGCCAAGCTCCAGGGTTGAAGTAAAACTGATAAGCCATCAAGGCCAGCTGTTCGGCTTGTTCTTCCAGACCGAGCAAGCGGTATAAAAGGCCATAGGCATCCAGCCAAACTGCGCGAGCCCGCAGATGGTCGTCCCAAAAACTGCTGTCACTAAGATAATGCTGCTCATAGCGTTGATACATAGCCGGTGTGTGCTCTAAAACCATCTCTTTGGTTAGTTTGATGCCGATGCTATTGGCTGTCGCACAGAAGGCCTCTCCATCCGGAGCCGGGCTGAGCAGAGTCTGGCCAACGTCGAAGAATACCGCTTTGATGGTCATAGAGCATACCGTTTCTCTTTTAGGGCAGCTTGTCTTTACTACAATTCAAAAGAATAGTCTCTGGTGTCGGAGGCGGGAGTTGAACCCGCATACCCAGTTGGGCACTAGCACCTCAAGCTAGCGTGTCTGCCATTCCACCACTCCGACATTTGAGCAAGCCAGGCCTTGCGGGTTTCTCCACAAATAGACCTGCCTCTTCACAGTGCAGCAGCAGGTCTCTTAGTAGATAGAGACGCTACCCTGTGGATAAATAACCATCAGCACCACCAGGGTGATGAAGAAAACCACTGCGAAGACAATGGTGATGCGGTTCAGGTTCTTTTCAACGATGCTGGTACCAACCGGATTGTTATATACCTGCCCAGCGATGACATCGGATAATCCAGTGCCTTTACCAGAGTGGAGTAAAACGAAGAGTATCAGGCCGATACCGGAAATCAACCAGACAATCAACACGAATATCAGTAATGGGCTCAAGTTCGCTCCTAGTCTCGATTCAAACACGAATAGTCATGATACAGCAAAGCCCGGCAATCGAAAAGTCTAGAGGAGCAAGGATTTGCCTGGCACGCTCATCCTACTTGAAACTGGCCTCGTAGTAGCGCAGGATTACCTGGGCGGTTTCTTCGATAGCCCGGTTGTCGGTGTGTATTACTATGCAGCCGATTTTGCGCATTACCATGCGGGCTTGGTCTAAATCGTCCAAGACGCTATTCAAGCTGGCGTAAGTCGCGGCTATTTCTGCGGCATTACCCAGCCGGCGGTGACGGATGCTGGATAGCAAAGCCGCGTCGGTGGATAAGCCAAAGACCCGGCGCCGGTCCAGTTCGAATAGCTGGGTAGGCGGCTCGCTGCCTAAGGCTAAGGGTACATTGGCTACTTTGTAGCCAAGAGTCGCCAGATAGATAGACAATGGCGTTTTGGAAGTACGGGAGACTCCGATTAACACGATGTCTGCATCTGCCAGGCTCTCCGGATTGCGGCCATCGTCATGTTCAACAGCAAATTCCATAGCTTCGACACGAATGAAATAGGCCTCATCGGTCTCCCTGATTAGACCGGGTTCACCGCGCGGGGTGCGTCCGGTAGCTAAGGCGATGGCATCGATAGCTGGGCCAATCAAATCGACCGCGGCTACGTTCTTATCCCGCAGATAATCGTCTAGCTCGGCGCGTAATTGCTCGTCAGCGATGGTGTGAAAGAGAATCATCTCACCACTGGTGTCTTGTAAATGCTGTTCAATGAAGGGGCGCATCTGTTCGATGGAGTTGACCTTGGGCAAGCGGTTAATCAGGCATTTGCCATCGGAAAACTGGCTGGCAGCGGCAATCGCCATGGTAGCGGCACTATCGCCGATGCTGTCCGAGATAATGTTAATAATCGGACTGTCGTTTTCTAAGAGCTGCTCAGGCTTGGCCTGGGAGTCTTCTGGCATGTCTGGCTGGCTGGGTGTTGTCAAGGTGTCCTGGCCTGTCTGCTTAGTTGAATTGCCTAGCTAGCTGGCTTGGCCAGTTTGCCGATATCGGCTACTTCGGAGAAGGCCGCCACGAAGCGGTTCAAGAGGCGCAGACGATTGGCTCTGGTCTGCTCGTCAGGGTCCATAATTAAAGCATCGTCAAAGAAGCGGTCAATCGGCCCCCGTAAGGATGCCAGGTATTGTAAGGCCCGGTCATAGCGGTCACTTTCCAAGGCATCGCTGATTCCCTCGCTGACCTTCTCGATAGCACTCAGTAAGGCCTGGTCAGCCTGCTGTAACAGCTTAGGGTCGACTGTGTTGCCGAGCGCTGGGTCACGTAGGTTGTTGGCCCGGGTATAGGCGGTTGCCAGGTCAT
>JAIRQI010000152.1 GCA_031256575.1 Coriobacteriales bacterium | reverse complement strand
GCTAGGTAGTCTGCTCAGCTAGGTAATCTGCTCAGCTCGACTGTCTGCTCAACTAGGCTGTCTGGCTGGTCGGTCTGAGGTTTTCTTTTCAACTCGAATAAGGGGTGGGTTTGAGTAGTTCTCAAAAAGAAGCTAATCCCTGGAAAGCCTATCAGAAAGGCTTGAAAGCTCAGGCCCTAGTATCCCGAGCCTATATGTTGGTGCCCTTGGTTGCCACCTTGGTGTTGGGCCTGACGGTTTATTTCACCATGCTTGGACGCAATCACATGTACGACGTGCTGATGGCCGATGCCCGCAGCAATGTCTCGGCTACCTGTCACGCCAGCCGCAACCTGATTGATGTCGAACAGCTGGTGACCTTCAATCAGCCCTCGGATACCAAGATGCAGCCCGACTACGAGCATACCATGGTCAATCTACAAAACCTCTGTTATAGCGTTGGTGCTGACCGTATCTATGTCATCAAGCAGGTCGGGACCGGTTATCAGATTATCTGGGATACCGAGCATAACAATGCCCTGGCTTTCACCGAGGTTACTTTGGACGATGTGCAACGCGAGGCTTTTACCGGAACCATCAGCCTCTATGTTCATGCTCCTGGGGATAAAAACGCGGATGTCAACAGCGGTGCGCTACCCTTGTTTTACCAAGGCCAAAATATCGCAATCGTCTGTGTAGATTTCACTACCCAATCGGTCAATGATGCTTATAACACCACCACAATTATCATGTATCTACTAATCGGTTCGATGACTTTGATGATGATTGCTTTGTTCGTCGCATCATTCTTGCTAATCAGACAGAGTCAGAAAAACCAGCAACAGCTCTTCGATATGGCTAACTCGGACATCACCACCGGGCTGCCAAACCGCCGTTTTCTCTTCAGTTATCTGGCTGAGCATATTGATGACCCCCTGTCTCCGCACCACAATTCATCATTGGTTGCCCTGTTCTACGACCTGGATGATTTCAAGGCTGTCAATGACAGTGCTGGCCATGAAGTGGGCGACCAGCTGCTCTATACAATCGGTCAGTTTCTCTCGCAGAGCCTGAATGCAGTCGCTCTCAAATCACATCGAGAATGCCTGACTGCTCGCCTAGGTGGGGATGAGTTCGTTCAGTTGCTGGCTGATACAGACCTTGCCGAAGTTAAGGAATATATCGATAAACTGCTGGGCGACTTTCTTCAAGCAGCACAGCTGCAGGAGTTTATCGATGACTACGGGGTCAGCTTGAGTGTCGGAATTGCTGCCTACCCTGAACACACCGCCAACGCCAATGACCTGGTCAAATACGCTGATATCGCCATGTATCATAGTAAGAGCCGAGGCAAACATAGCTATACTATCTACCAGCCGAGCATGGGAGATTATGTTGAAGGCGTTACCCTGTCGGTGCGGGAGCAAAAGAAGAATCGGTTGTAGATACGTTATTCTCCTGTCATTATTTCGGTACCTCACTTTCTTGACAATAGACTATCAAACTACTAATATTAGGTACCTAAGTATATGAATAGAAAGGAACTATTTGTGTTTGGATTTATCGATGATAGCTTTCCAACCGATCTGCCTGAGAATAGCTTTGAGCCTAATTCTCCCCAGATGGAGTTGCTGATGGAGACCCATCGGGCCTCGCGACTGCTCCAGCGTTTGCAGATTCACAAAGGACGCAACCTGCATCATGATGATATGCCGGACTTCGAGCAATTGAAGAAAGCGCAGAAGCCTGATGCTGCTAAATCAGTCCGCCGGGCTTTCGGTTCGATGCGTGGACAAGGACGTTTGTTGCACTTTCTGGCAAAACAAGACGGTGTGTTCATCAAAGACATCGTCATGGCCTTTGATATCCGCCCTTCTTCAGCGTCTGAGCTGGTTGCCAAGCTAGAAAAACAAGGGCTGGTACGGGTGGAGAACGACAGTGATGACAAACGGGTTCGCAAGGTCTTCTTAACCGAACAGGGTAAAGAACTTATCGACACCATGGAGTCGATGTTCGAAGACCATACCAATGAGCTGCTGACCAGCCTGAGTACTGAAGAACAGTCCCAACTGTTAGCGCTTCTAAAGAAACTGAATGCCGGTTTAGCCGAGCAGAGTGCTGACTTGGGTAAGGATTTCTCCAAAGGCCATGGTCCTTTGCCACCCAAAGGCTTTGATAAGCACGATGAGTGCTTGAACCGAGAGCACCATCCGCGCGTGGGCCGGCCTCCGAATAGAGCCCCAGAAGGTTGGGGAGCAGGCCGTGGTAACCGCAGTACAGAGCGCGGCCATCGTGCTGAAGGCCATGGCAGTCGGGGAGAAGACCACGGTGGCCGGGGTGAGAATCGTGGCAACCCTGGTGAAGAACAAAGCAGCCGAAACGAAAATCGTCCCGTCGACTAATAGCTAAATTCCATCGCTTCAAAGCTTCTTTTCAGGCAACCACTAGCGTAAAAGGTGGTTGCCTGAAGCTTTTAGTGTGTTCAAAGCCCGCCGGCTTAAACGAAATGGTAAACTTCCAATCATTCTTCTATTTTGAAGCTTGGAGGTTGGTATGAGCGAATGGCCGGGGTCCTGGCCGGTCGATATCGGTGCAGTTGAGCCGATTAGTCTACCGTTGGTCAGAAGTGGCGCAGGGTTTGGTATCTATGCTCTAGACATGATGGGCCAGACTGCATGGAATGAATTCGCTGCTACGGCTCTCAAAGACAAGTTAGCTGGCTTTGATTTCGATATCCTGCTGACAGCAGAGGCTAAGGCAATTGGCTTGGCTCAGGAGCTGGCTAACTCTCTTGGTCACTCCGAATATGTAGTTCTGCGCAAAAGCCTCAAGCTCTATATGCCTAACCCGGTCTCCGTCGCCGTCCAGTCTATAACTACAACCAGCTTGCAGCATTTCTATCTTGGCCAAGATAAGCTTGAGCTGCTCAAAGGTAAGAAGGTCTGCATACTCGATGACGTGCTCTCAACTGGAGGTACATTACGGGCTATGCTTCAGATGGCTGAGCGGATTGACTGCCAAGTCATAGTGATTGCCGTTGTCTTAACTGAAGAGGTGGCCTGGCAGGAATTTGAAGGAGTACCGGTGGTCAGTCTCGACCATATTCCTCTGCCAGCGATGTCGGAACAATACTCCCCTGCTGAAGCATCATAAAGATAACAATTGGCCCTTCAACCTAAAGCTGCTTCTTCGCAAATACCCACACTGCAGAGCAAACTAGGGCCGCTGAGGCAATGACGGCAACTACCATCGGCCAGTACAAAGTAAATAATTGGCCCGACGAAGTTTATGCAGACTACCAAAATCACCCAGAGCAGACGATTGCCTGTTCTGTAGTTTTTATGTCGAAAGATGTGGATAAGGGCAGCAACCATCAACCCGAACTGAACCACTATTAAAGGAATAACAAAAACAGCATATTCAGATAATGATGCCCACCAATCGATATCACTCTTTCTAGACCCCTCTTGAAAGGGCGGCTGTCACCCTCGCCGCCCCGCCAAAAAAACCCTACTGCTAGATTAGGGCCAGCAACACGAAATTCAAGATAAATAACAGCGTTACCACCGCCAAAACCGGATGGATATCTTTGGCCTTGCCACAAATAATCTTGGTCACACAATAAAAGATGAAGCCACAGGCAATGCCGACCGAGATGCTGTAGAAGAAAGCCATCATGGTCGCTGCGAAAAAGGCCGGAATGGCTTCGCTGAGGTCAGACCAATTGATATCTTTCAAGGGAGCAGCCATTAAGACACCGACGATAATCAAGGCTGGGGCAGTCGCCCAACCCGGTACCGCCAGCACCAAGGGAGCGAAAACGATTGAGAGCACAAAACAAGCTGCTGTAGTCAACGCGGTCAGTCCGGTACGGCCACCAGCAGCTATGCCAGCGGCTGATTCCACATAGGTGGTGACATTCGATGTCCCAAACAAAGAGCCAATCGAGGTCGCTGTAGCATCAGCCAACAAGGCTTTGTCAAGACGTGTGGAGAAGCCCTTACTGTTGGCGATATTGTCAATCTCCTTGGCGCTGAAGATACCGGTCGAGCGGCCGGTGCCAATGAAGGTGCCGATGGTATCAAAGACATCGGTCAGTGAGAAAGCGAATATCGTGGCAATGACCAAGACAATCTTTGCCGGGTCAGCAAATAACGATGGAATGGCTAATACCGAGGTCCCGAACACCGAGCCTAGTTCAGTGAAGGAGTCACCCAGTCCGGCCATGTAGCCTGAAAAATCAAAACTGGTCAGTCCAAATAAAGCGCCGACAAAGGTTGAGCAGACAATCGAGATAAGTATCGCTCCAGGTACCTCGCGCGCCATCAGAACCGCCATCAAGATGATTGAGCAGACTGCCAGTATCAGCGGAACAGTGTTAATCGAAACCATCGCTGGCACCGCACCTGCTCCCGCTACGATTGTCGATGTCAGGGGGTTACCGTCTCCTAATACCTGGTAAGTACCTGGGTCGCTGGTGAACTGTAGCAGGTTGGCATTCTTGATTCCAATGTAGGCGATAAAGATACCGATACCGGCTCCGATTGCTGACTGCAGGGACTTCGGAATCGAGGCGATGATATGCTTGCGAATACTGGTCACAGTTATTGCCAGGTTAATGATTCCGCAGATAAAGACCATCGCCAGAGCCTGTTGCCAGGTAAAACCTAACCCGAAACAAACGGTGAAAGTAAAGAATGCGTTCAGCCCCATGCCGGGTGCTTGAGCATAAGGCACATTAGCTATAGCCATCATCAAGGTGCCCAAGGCTGAGGCAATACAGGTAGCCAAAATCACCGCCCCTGCCGGGATGCCGGTCATACTCAAAATCGATTGATTAACAATGATGATGTAAGCCATAGTGACGAATGTCGCCAGACCGGCAATGACTTCCGTGCGGACATTCGTCCCATACTTTTTCAACTCGAATTTGAACACTTCGCACTCTCCCTTCGATGTCGCTATGAACAACTTAATTCATCCTATTTCACTATATCTGAAGTGGTTTTATTTGCACAGGAATTTCACTCGATGCCTGTGCTGCTACCGTCAACTCTATTACTAGCCTCCCGCTCAGCCCTTCTCCTTAAGATTTTCACTTGGAATACAGAGCCTCTCGGTATAGAATTTATCTATACATTTAGTCAGGGATGGGATGCAAACAAGCTCAAAAAGAAGGAGGCACCATGTCCGACAATTCTGTTGCTTACCACGTAAGAGAGCAGCGTTTTCTAGATGCGATAGCGCTGTCCGAACCTGACCGGGTACCGATTCTCGAACCCGGTACCAATGCTTTTCCTTACCACTACAGCGGTTATACTATGGCGGAGGTGGTCTATGACATCGAAAAAGCCAAGTCAGCAATCAAGAAATACCTGCTGGACTTTGATATCGATTCTGGGCACACCATCGGCAATTGTTGCGAAGGGCAGGGGCTGATGTTGGAGAAGAGCCGGAGCAAGACCAATTACTGGGCTGGTATGCCTGAGGCTGTCATCGACGAGAACTCCATTCAGCAATTCATAGAGTTTCCCCTGCTAGAAGGGCACGAGTACGAGCATTTCGTGAAAGATAGAACCGGCACCTTACTGACCCGGGTACTGCCGAGGGCTTATGGGGTCTTTGAGCCGCTGACCAAGTTGAACACCGATTTGCTTTTCTTGTCAGCCCCGAACTACGGCTATCTGGCTGGCTTGTTCGCTGACCCTGACTTCAAATCGATGGCTGATGATTTAGCTGAGTTAGCCCAGATGAGCGCCGAGTATAGCCAACAGGCTGGTCAGCTGGCCGCTGAGGTCGAAGAGATGGGTTATCCGCTAATGACCGGCGGTGCTGTAATCGTCAGCTATGACAGCATCAGTGATTTCTATCGAGGTACCATTGGCATGTCCACTGACCTCTACGATTATTCCGATGAGGTCAAGCAAATCCTCGACGAGCATGCCAAGTTGGTATTGGCTGGCCTGCGAGCTCGCTCGAATCCCAATCGCCTGGTCTTCATTCCAATGCACAAGGGTATGGACGGCTTCTTAAGCGATGAGCAGTACGCTACTTACTACTGGCCCTACCTGATGGCCATGGTCAACACCATTATCGATGCCGGAATGATTCCCTATGTCTATACCGAAGGCCCCTACACCTCGCGCTTGGCGTTTTTGAAGCAGCTGCCTCCGGGTAAATGCCTTGTGCACTTTGAAGGTGTAGATATGGCTTTAGCCAAACAAGAGCTGGGTGATATCGCTTGCCTGACCGGCAACTTCGAAGCTCACTTTCTCACCTACGCCAGCAAAGAGCAGGTCATCGAGAAGACCAAACGCTTGCTGGATGTCGTAGCGCCGGGTGGAGGGTATGTCTTCGACTTCGATGGTGGTCTCTACAATGCGATTCCTGAAAATGTCGCTGCCTGTTTTGAGACTATCAAGGAATATGGCAAATACTAAATAGTCAGTTCACACTACTTTGGTCTGTGCTGACCACGACGACTTCTGGCTCTGTTTTTTTATGGTGCCTATGAATTGCTTCTAGCGCCCACTCGACTATGGGAATGGTCAAGAATATAACCCAAGCTGGATGTGGTATTCCCATCATCAGCCACATCCAGAGAAAGCTGATAAAGCAAATGAATGGGTAGAGGCCTTCAAAAAAGCGAATTATGTAGTGCTTAATCAGAGCGTCAACAGTCATGTAGTAGATAGGAATCAAGGCAAACGTGAACAAGCCGTACCCCCAAGCGGTAACCGTTCCCACTGGCATTTTCAGCGCTGGAGCAAAGAATCCCATCAGTAAGTAGACGATAATCACTAATATTGGAAAGGGGAACTTGTACCAGACATTCGTCTTCTTACTACAGACTATTCTTTGGCCTTTACCATCAGTCCAGTTCTCCCAGTCTCCCCACTCACCAGACCAGTTATGTTCTCCCCCCGGGTCTTTGATATCAATACCTTTCCAGCCGACATGCACTTCCTCGCCGGTCTTGGAATCTTTGACATGCACACCGTCTCGCCAATTGATGTGAACATAGTCTTCGTCGTCATTGACATAGACTGAGGGCCCACCACTACTGGCTTCCGAGAAGCCACTGGTCTCGGAGTCTTGGCCCCTGCTCTCGGAGCCCTGGCTGCCAGTCTCGGAGCCCTGGCTACTAAACTCGGAGCCCTGGCTGCTGCTGTTTTCGGTTGTCACAAAATCATTAGCACGCGCCCGGTCTTGAGCTTCGTAAGAAATATCCTCTTCGATAGCTGAATCTACATAAAGCAGCTCATCTAGCGACACATCATAGAGCCTGGCTAGAGCTATCAGGTTATCGGTGTCTGGCGACGATTCCGAGCGCTCCCATTTGCTGACTGCCTGGCGGGTGACTCCCAGTCGCTCCGCTAAGGTTTCTTGTGAGAGCCCGGCCTCCCTGCGTCTTTTCGCTAGACGCTCAGCGATTTCGACGTTCATAGTATCTCCTTCTCGCCGTTGAATTAATAATACGGCATTCATGCTATGGTTGCGCCCTAGTTGCTGCCACCAATTTTGGTTGGAATTTTACGCAACTAGCGGTTGCGAAACGCAAATACAGGCGTTTATCAGGCGTTCTGCTGAAATACTGACTCCTCAATTAGCGCAAATTGTACACAAATACTCCCCGCAGCATACCCGTTTTGCTCCCCAGAGATGATTATAATGGTGAATAAACGTACCGATTGCTGTACGAAAACAGGAATGGAGGTTATGTAATGCTAAGTATCAGAGACAATTTCATGCGTCTCGCCAACCGGCAAGTACCCGAGTATGTTCCCGAGTACAACATGATGTGGGGCTTCAATATGCCTATGCAGTTGATGGGAACAATGAACCCAGACGGTACCGGTGTCTCTATCTGGGGTGTCGAGCGGGTCATGCCCAGCGGTGTGTTAGAAGTACCAATGCCCAAGACCCACGACTTCATCTTGAACGACATCACCAAGTGGCGTGACGTCATCAAGGCCCCAGACTTCGGTCTGGACGATTCGGCTTGGCGGGCCATGGCTAAAGAAGCCAACGACCGCCGTGACCCCAATCTGCCCTTTGGCGGTGCCACCAGCATGGGCTTCTTCCAGGATTTGGTTGGCTTCATGGGCTTCACTGAGGGCCTGACAGCTTGCTTTGAAGAGCCTGAAGAAGTCAAAGCCCTGCTCAATTACCTCTGCGACTTCTATGCTGGCTTAGCCAAGAAGCTGGTCCAGTTCTACAACCTGGACTTTGGCTATTTTGGCGACGACATCGCCCACGAGCGTAATCCCTTCCTCTCGCTGGAGATGTTCCAAGACATCTTTGCACCAGTCTGGCGGCGCTATTACTCAGTCTTCGTCGAGGCCGGGCTGCCCTGCGGCCACCACAACTGCGGCCACTTTGAGGCTTACCTGGACGACCTGGCAGACATGGGGGTCAGCTTCTGGGACCCGGTCCAAGGCTCCAACGACGAAGTAGCCATCAAGGAGAAATTCGGCACCAACATGGCTATGTGCTCCGGCGGCCTGGACATCCGCATGATGCCCGAAGGCACCACCGAAGAAGAGGTACGGGCAGCCATGAAGGATTACATGGACATGATGGCTCCGGGCGGCGGTTTTGCCCTCTTTGAGTTCAGCCCCTTTGGCATGGTCTCCTTCACCGAAGCCGAAATCGAGCGGGCCGGCTGGGCCTACGACGAGTTCCTAAAACTGCGCTTCAGCTACTACAACTAGAAAGCCAAC
>JAIRQI010000047.1 GCA_031256575.1 Coriobacteriales bacterium | reverse complement strand
ATCCATGAGATGATTTATCGCGACGTGACAGTCTGGGCTTGGGATGGTAGTCATCACCATCATTTAAAGCATGCCCCGGAAGGTTATCTACAGCTGTCTCATGAAGAAAATGAGATCTTCTCTGCTCCGCATTATGATGATGAGGAGACAAGCTCCGACGAGCATTATCCAACTCATGAGCAGCATCGCGACAGGCATCGGTCAAGACGACAGACCCACGACTCACACCATCAACGCAACCATAACCACTCTGAGCGGGAGAATCGCTCAGAGCATGAAAGCCACCCCGGAGATCAACCGATTGATGAGCCTCAAGACCAGCCACTGCCCGTAGCTCAACCCTTGAGTGAACAGTCTGAGACTGAGTGGCTACGTGACGAGCACTCGATTGACGAGCAAAAGCGAGAGAGATCTTCGGCTGACCGTCATGAAGGCTTCAGAAATCGGAGACCTTGGCGAGGTCAGCGAGGCTTAAAGCCCGAGGTCGACCATCATCATCAAGGAATCAACTCGCGCTCCCGCTCCGATGCGATTGACCGGATTCTCACCCATCGGCTTCTGGCAATGCCAATCTTTCTTGTAGTGATGTTTTTGGTCTTTCATCTGACTTTCGGCCAATCGTTATTTGGTATCACTGGTTTACCCAGTCCCGGGGTCTTGATGCAGGATATTGTCAGAGCCGCTATCAGTGCCCTGCAAGCAGCGTTGTATCAGCTATTAGGTACCGACAGCTGGTTGTCCAGCCTGATTAACGAAGGCATCATCGGTGGGGTCGGCACGGTCTTGACCTTCGTGCCGCAAATTATCTTGCTATTCTTCTTCCTCAGCTTGATGGAAGATTGCGGGTACATGGCCCGAGCTGCCTTCATCATGGATCGTCTTTTGCGGCGTTTCGGCTTATCCGGTAAGAGTTTTCTGCCAATGCTCATGGGGTTTGGTTGTACCGTGCCTGCTGTGATGGCTGCCCGGACTATGGAGAACCCTGTTGAGCGGCGTTTGACTTTGATGCTGGTCCCCTTTATGAGCTGTGGTGCCCGGACTCCCATCTACCTGGTTATGGCGGGAGCGTTCTTTCCTTCGATTGCCGATTTGGTGGTCTTTGGCCTCTATCTTACTGGCATCGTGGTAGCAGTACTCAGTGGTATCTTGCTCCGCAAGATGCTTTTCAAAGGCGATGTCACCCCCTTTATCATTGAGCTGCCGCGCTACCGGGCTCCGCAAATGCGCTCCATGCTGATGATGCTCTGGGAGAAGCTGAAAGACTTTCTGGTGCGTGCCGGTACCATCATCTTTGCCATGTGTGTTGTGCTTTGGCTGCTATCGAACTTCGGGATTGTTGCCAATCGGCTACAGATGTGTGACATGGAAAGCTCATTCCTGGTAGCCTTTGGCCAGTTCATTGCTCCCGTCTTTGCTCCTCTGGGTTTTGGTTTCTGGATTGCCGCTGTAGCTATCCTGACCGGCTTCGTAGCCAAAGAGAGCGTTATATCAACCTTAGGAACCCTTCTCGGCATTGGCTCAGCAGCGGCTCTAGAAGGCGGCAACTTGAGTGTAGAGGCGTTGTCAGCTGTCGGTTTCACACCCCTAAGCGCGCTTTCTTTCATGGTTTTCTGCCTGCTCTATGTTCCCTGTGTGGCGGCCTTCGCTTCTCTAAAAAGGGAGTTTGCCTCATGGCGCTGGGCCCTCGGCCAAGCTGGCTACAGCATTGCGACAGCCTATATCTGTGCTTTCTTGGTCTATCAGATTGGCAGCCTGTTGATTGGCTGAGGTATAGTTGTTATACCATCTATGTATAAAACCTGGCGGAGGATAGATGAGTGAGACTAACAAACCGATAAATGAGCTTTCGCTTTTGAGCAGTGCCGGAGAGACCAGCAAGCGTAGTGCTGGCCAGTCGCGCCTGAGTACTGCTGGAGAAACCAGCGACACAGCTGGTATTCCCCGCTTGACTTCGACAAACGAAGACTATCTAGAAGCCATTTATGCTCTCGGCGGCCAAGCTGGCATGGTTCGCAGCGTCGACTTAGCTGACCATTTGGGAGTATCCAAAGCCAGCGTAAACAAAGCGGTTAATACGCTCAAACAGGCTGGCTTGGTTGAACAGCCACATTATGGCAGCTTGTCACTGACTGCCGCTGGAGCAGAATATGCCGCCAGTGTTTTGCATCGCCACCTTATCTTGTTTCGCTTCCTGACAGAAATGCTAGGTGTCGACGCAGCTCAAGCCTCCGAAGAAGCCTGCTTGATGGAACATGCCATCTCCAGTGAGACCGTGCAGCGCTTTATCGAGTTTATCGATAGCTACCAGAAGACCGAAAGCTGAGTGTCAGGTTTCCTGTGAGATTTCGCAAGCCACCAGAGCTTTAAAAGAGTAACCGTGCCGATGCTTGGTCGGCTGAGCAGTTTATAATAGCTGCACCATAATCATTTACATCAGCCGCTGAAAGGATGCTGCGAGTATGCAAACCAAGACCCTGGCAGCTGAACTCTCCTATATTGGCACGGATTTCCATGGCTTCGCCCGTCAACAGGGACTGGCGACAATCCAAGGAGCACTAGAAGATGCTCTGGCTACAGTGTTTCGGCATCCTGTAGAGACTGTCGGAGCTGGTCGAACCGACAGCGGAGTGCATGCCTATGGCCAGGTTGTCTCTTTCCAGCTAGAAGCAGACGAATTAGCCAATCGTCAGCTCAGTAGCCTTGTCAATTCACTGAACGCCCTGACCCCGGATAGTATCCTAATCAGGTCTATTGCAGAGAAACCCGAGGGTTTCTCCGCACGCTTTTCTGCCGTGAGCCGTGAATACCGTTATCGTATAGTAGTCGGTGATATTCCACCACTCTTCATTGCTCCCTTCGCTTGGTGGTTGTCCGGTGGCTACATAAATGTCAGTTTGATGCAGGAGGCAGCCGACCTGTTGGTTGGTGAGCATGATTTTCGCTCTTTTTGTGTAGCCGGTTCAGCTCAAGATAGAAGCACTGTTCGAGAGATATCTAGCATCAACATTTTTGGCATGGACCATCTCGGTGAATCCTGCATAGTCGTTCAAGTCATCGGTAACGCTTTTTTGCATTCGATGATTCGAATCATGGTCGGTACCTTGGCTGAGGTTGGTCTGGGGCGTCGTGACCCGCAGTGGCTGGCTGAGGTCTTAGCTGCTGAAAATCGCCAAGCTGCTGGTCAGACTGCTCCAGCCCAAGGCTTGACGCTGTGGCGGGTTCGATATTAGGCAGCTGGAAGGTCAGTGTTGAAGCGCTTTATACAATTCTTGCTGGTAGTGCTGTTGATTCCTTGGATTATCGGGGTAACTCTACAAATCATGTTACTACCGCCGATAACCGGTTTCTGGGCTGCCCGATATGTCGATGTCGAGAACTCGGCAGTCAGCCGCCAAGAGCTCTTGACAGCTGCTGATGCCGGACGACGCTATGTCAGCGGCGGCTTAGACGAGATGCCCCGCAGTGCAGACGAACGTATCGGTTTCACAGAACAAGTGATTGCCCACATGCAGGATGTTCGAGATGTCTTCACGACTGTGAGGTATCTTGTAATCATTCTTAGCTTGGTACTAATAGCCATTAGTGCCTGGCTCTTCAGGTCGGAGCATTGCAAACTGTTGGGTCAGTCTTTACGTATAGCTGCTATCTTGACCCTTGGTTTAGTTCTGCTGCTAGCCATCATCGGGTGGTTGAATTTTGATGCGCTGTTTACTACCATGCACCAACTGTTCTTTGCCGAAGGTAGTTGGACCTTCGCTTATGATTCTTTGTTGATTACTACCTATCCATTACCTTTCTGGATAGCCATGGCTGCCACCTGGGCTGCTGTATTAGTAAGCTTCTGCCTGGCTGCTTTGCTGGTCGGACAGTTGATGGTAAAACGAACTAAGCAGGTAGCAAAGCAAGTTTAAGACTGTTTGACCACTATGTCGCTGAACAAGCTGCCAAAACCTCGTCAAGCTGTACTTGCCTATACTGGTATATAGTCAAAGCCAAGTGGCATCAGCCACACCGTAATGAACAGGGGAGAAAATGGATGAGCTACTTCTAAGAATCCGAGCCGACCTGCAGGCACAGGGCAACCAGCAAGCCAAAGCTGCCGGAGACCGTTTTTTCAAGCAGCCAGTCTTAGCTTATGGTGTCAAGAGTTCTCAGGTAAACACTATTTCCAAGAGCTATCTGAAAGAGATAAAGGCGGCAAAACTCAGCAAGGCTGAGGTTTTAGCGCTCTGCTCCGCACTCTGGGCTTCCGGATATCAAGAAGAGGCCTTTGTGGCCTGTAATTTTACGCAATCACTGCGCAAGGTCTTCTCCCCAGATGATTTTGACCTGTTTGCCAGTTGGGTGGCCGACTATGTGGATAATTGGGCGAAGTGCGATACCCTCTGCAA
>JAIRQI010000039.1 GCA_031256575.1 Coriobacteriales bacterium | reverse complement strand
CGCTACCGCACCCGAGACATCACCCGCATCCTCAGCGGCGACTGCCCCTGCGGACGCACCATGCGCCGGATGGACCGCATCGCCGGGCGTTCCGACGATATGCTAATCATCCGGGGAGTCAATGTCTTCCCCAACCAGTTCGCCGAAGTGGTGGGCAGCTTTGCCGAGCTGACCAGCTACTACCAAATCATCCTGACCCGCGACGGGCCGCTGGACCGGGTGACCCTGAAGGTCGAACCGACCATGGACTTCCGCTTCGACGAGATTCGCAACATCCAGCGCCTGGAGCGCCGGGTAGCTGCCGAGCTCCGCAGCAATCTGCAGGTCAATGTCGATGTCCAGGTCGTTGAAACAATGTCCATCGAGCGTTCTGAAGGCAAGGCCAAGCGCATCATCGACCTGCGCCAGTGAAGAAAAAAGTACGCTGGGGAGAAAACCTCCCCGCGTGACTTGGTGACCAGCTACACCAAGCGGGTAGAAGTGACAATACGGCTTGGTAACCAGCCACGCCAGCACGAACATAGCGGGGCTCGAAGCGAGATAGCAAGTGGCAGTTCCTAGCCAAAAAGCGTTTTTGGCAGTTTGGGAGGTAGATGATGATCGATCAGTTGACAGTATTCCTTGAGAACAAAAAGGGCCGCCTAGCTGCTCTCTGTCGTGCTTTGGGAGATGCTGGTATCTCTATGCATGCTCTGACGATTGCCGAAAGCGAGAGGTATGGCGTGGTGCGTATCATTGCCGATAACCCACGACTAGCCTTAGAACTCCTAAGTGAGCAGGGTTTTCGGGCTTCGCTGACTGATGTCTTAGCAGTAGAAGTTCCAGATGTAGCAGGAGGACTAGCCAGGTTGCTAGAAGCCTTTGAGGCTGCGGGAGTAAACATCGAGTATGCTTATTGCTTCGCTGCTAGCGGAGGCAAGGCTATCGATGTCTTGCGCCTGGATGACTTTGCTGCCGGAGAGGCAGCCATCAAGTCCATCGGTTATCGAGTGATTGAAGCAGAAGAGTTATACAGCTAAAGTTATACAGCTAAGCATACCCAATGGGCACCTGTTATCATAAAACGATGATGAAAAAGAAGTCTACCTGGCCAATACTACGCCTCCTCCTGGCCTTGCTGATTGTTGCTGGTGGGTTCGGTTTTATCCCCAATCCAGCGCTTCAAGCTCCTCTTGGCCAGGGCGAACAGCAAATAGATTGGCTAGCTCGGCAAAGCCCGTTCTTATCCACAGCCTATGCTGACCAGCAGGCAACTGATTTGGTTGCCGGTACACCGCTGGCTGATTCGCCGGTCAGCGACGCTCCGAATATCACCTCCCCCAGTGCTTTGGTCGCTACCGCGGATGGCACAATTCTTTGGGAACGGGGTGGCTTGATACAGAGGCCGATGGCTTCTACCACGAAAATCATGACTGCAGTTGTGGCCTTGGAGCATGCCAGCCTGGACATGCAGTGTACGGTGACCATGGGAGCGGCCAACACGGATGGCAGCTCAGCCTGGATTATGCAAGGCGATGTGGCCAGCCTCTATGACCTACTGGTTGGGCTGATGGTGAATTCTGGCAACGATGCTGCAGTGGCAATTGCCGAGAATGTGGCTGGTGATGTCTTCACTTTCGTAGACATGATGAATACCAAAGCCCAGGAGCTGGGGATGAAGAACACCCACTTCGTCGACCCTAATGGCTTAGGCGAGGACGGGTTACACAGCACGGCTGAGGACTACCTGATCTTGACCCGCTATGCGATGCGTAATGAGACTTTTCGGTCAATCGTCTGCATGCACGATGCGACAGTCTACATCAATGGCCGCCAAATTGATTATTTCTCAACCAACAAGCTGTTTTATCGAATGGACGGGGTGATTGGTGTCAAGACCGGGACCAATTACATGGCCGATAACTGCCTGGTGGCTTGCATTGACCACGATGGCATGCTCTTCTACACAGTGGTCTTCGGAGCTCCGTCCGATGAGGCGCGCTACGACGATACGGTGCGGCTTTTTGAATGGGCTTTTTACCATTACCGGCATGTTGAGCTGATTAACAGCAACACGCTAGTCGCTGACCTGGCTCTGAAGTCCTGGCCGAACGAGACTGTGCCGGTGCGCGCTCCCCATCCGGTGGCTATCTCGGTCTTCGACTACGGCGGTCCGATTCTCCAAGAAGTCGAGCTAGCAGATTGGGAAGGGTCAATCAGTCGCGGGCAGAAGGTCGGCCGCATCATTTGGAGCCAGAACGGCGAGGTCTTGGCAACATCGGACCTGGTAGCTGACGCGGCGCGCAACGCTCCGACATTCTGGGAGAATATCTCTATCAAGTGGGATCGCTTCGTCAAAGGCATCGGTGGCAATCCCGGGTATTCCGAGACCAAGGTCTATCTACCGGGGACTTTTGAGATACCTATCGGCTTCTGATATGATATAGACCTTGATAGGAGTTGCTTTGGTAGTAGTCAGCTGAAGGCAGCAAGGCAGATGGCATATTACTCAAGCGGGGAGAAGATCATGATGCAGCCAATCATTACATGCCCAGCGTGTAGCCGTGAAATAGAATCTAGCCATGAGGTTTGTCCGCATTGCGGGTTTAGCCTGGCTGGTCAAACTGAGACTTTTGATCCACTGGAGTTATCCAGTGGTGATGTCAATATTGAAGTAGAGAACCTCGGTAAGCCGCAGCTGACATTGACAAAAGGTCCATCCAAAGGCGGAGTGTTTTTCTTAGAAGATTTTCCTTTGACAATCGGACGTGATACGGATTGCGATATCTTCTTGAATAACCGTACAGTCTCTCGTCAACATGCGATCATTGAACGCGAAGGTAGCCAGATCTTTGTCAGGGATAATCACTCTTTGAATGGTACTTGGGTGGATGGCAAGATTGTCGAGCATATTGAGCTGACTAACGGTTGCCTGCTACAGATTGGCACCTTTGCCATGCGCTTTGATCTTTGATTTATTTATGCATTCGTCTTTTATGCGGTATCAATTCAGTTATACTCGGTAGATCTTTACTCCGGGGTCTTTTCTTGGATTGCCCGGTCTACCCCATAGAAATCCCAGGTAGCAATGCGTAGTTTGAAGAACCCGCTGGTTTCTGGTAACCCCCGGTTGTCTGCACCACGATAATAAGCATTAAAAGAGCAGCTCAGCATACGCCAATAGACTATCTGATCGCCTTCCAGGACCACATAGCCTTCAACGTAGTTATTGCCGAACTGGTCAAGTCCCTCGCTGACGATGACTGATCCAGCACCGGTCAACCCTTGCGTATCTAAAAACCAGTACATCTCTTCAAGGAGGCCTTCAGTAGCCAGATTGACGTACTTGAACTGCAGGTATGTGCCACGGTCACCAGAAGAAATATCCAGCATCCAACTGCCCAGCAAACGATGTTGCAGCTCATCGAAATCAAAGTTATTGAATTCAGTAGCGTTATAAGATAAATAGTCTTCTTCAGTCGCACCGGCAGGCAGGTAGACAATCTCCTTACCATAGGCCGAACGGTCAGGGTTATCTGAGGTCATACGATCATTCAGGGAGGCTGCCAGCCCGCTCTCGGTTATCCAGTAATAGGCATCATCGACGTTGCTATAGATATAGTCCAAGAGGTGTGGAGTATTAACCAAAGCCTGATGACTGTCGTTCACTGTGATGATTACTGCGCTTTCATCCACACGTTCCTGGGCTAAAAAGTTGATCAAGTTCCAGGCTCCAAAGCCGCCAAAACCCAGTGCAACAGCCACTATCACTGAGATAATTATGCGGTTTAGAGGGTTCTTGGCCTGGGTGAACCCACCGCCGCGAATACGATAGCTGGTGTCATGCATGCCAGTCTTCTTGATGCTTTTCAGACTGGCCAGTGAATCAACCGGCTGGCGCAGAGCGGCGGCTGGATAAGCTGTGCGAGATTGGCGCATAGAGGCATCATCATTTGAACTCAGAGCTTTTAGGCGGGTTCTGCCGGGTGCTGTCGTTTTTGGAAGTGATCTCTGAGTACCGCGCAGACGTTCAGCATTTGCGCTGCTTGATACTGCTTTGGCAGTAGGTTTCACCGGAGCTGCGTTGGAAACCGGGTTTCTTGTGGCACTGGTAGAAGCGCGTTTTTTAGTACCTTCAGCAGATGGGCTGACAGTAGCACTGCGAGAAGCTTCGCGGTTTCTGGTTGGAGCCGGAACAGGAGCAGCGGCAGGTGTGGGTGTTGAAGCTGCGGCTGGCGTGGCAGCTGGTTTTGCCGCTGCAGCTGGCGTGGCAGCTGGTTTAGCCGCTGCGGCTGGTGTGGTCGCTGGCTTGGCCGCTTTGCTTGAGGCTGGAGCAGCCGTTGGTGTTGAAGTGGGAACTGCGGCAGGCGCTGCGGCTGTGGTTGGAGTTGTAGCAGGCGCTGCGGCTGTGGTTGGAGTTGTAGCAGGTGCAGCTGCGGCTGTGGTTGGAGCTGCGGCAGGTGCTGCTGCGGCTGAGGTTGAAGTAGCGGCAGGAGCAGCAGATGCAGTAGCAGCTGGCTTAGCTACCGTTGTTGGCTTGGCTGCCGTTGCTGGCTTGGCAGTCGACGCGGCCTTTGGCGTGGAAGCTGAAGCAGCTGCAAGCGCTGTGGCTGGTTTTGAGCTATCGCCTTCATGGTCCAAGGTCGGCAGCTTAGACTCATCTATTACCGCAGTACCTGCTGGTTTAGCGGTACTGCTAGTCTTTCTAGATTTACTGGAACGCTTGGTCATATTCTTAGGTAG
>JAIRQI010000043.1 GCA_031256575.1 Coriobacteriales bacterium | reverse complement strand
TTTCGGCGTGCGGAGAAGTACTTGATGTAGGCTTTGTCATCAAGGCTTTGCATCTGCCCGTCAATCCAACCGAAGCATAACGCCTCTTCCAGAGCTTCTGTCGCTTTCATCGTTACAGGACCACCAGCCTTACCAAATAACAACCACACACCTTGGCTGGTTTGGCAATTGCTACCCAACCAGTCTCTGAACTCTTCACGAGTCCCAAAACTCAAGCTCTCATCCACATGATCACCTCATCGATTCGTAAATCTGCTAACAGTCTACTAGATTGCTGCTCTAGGCTTGCAAGGTGTTAGAATGGGTTCGAGTGTTTAAGCAGTTAGAGATGAGGCAGTTTCTTGAAATGGAGGAGTCATGGCAGCACATCTATCACCAACAGAGAACTATATGCGGATGATGCGTGGTGAGATACCGGAGTATGTACCTTCGATGATGGCATTCCAGTGTGGAGTTGGCCCTCAGGCAATCAGCCTGATGCCCGACCCCACCGCCATGGAGTTCAAAGACCCCTTTGGGGTGACGATGGTCATGGAATCGAAAAGCGGAGCAATTCCTAAACCAGGTGAGTTCATTTTGAAAGACATCACCAAGTGGCGGGATGTCATCAAGCGGCCGGCGATTCTCGACGAGCTTGATTGGGAGCTGGTATCGCACCGTGATTTAGAGCAGCGCGACCCGGATTTATTGAGAGTGGTCTGGGCTTCATTGGCCAATGGTTACTTTATGAACCTGACCTACTTCATGGGTTTCGATAACGCCCTGATTGCCTGCATGGAAGAACCCGAAGAAGTCAAGGCTTTGTTGAATTACGTGCTCGAGCTGAACCTTGAAATCAGCCAGAAGTACATCGACTACTACCGGCCTGATGTTTTTCACTTCGGTGACGACATTGCCCACGAGCGCGCTCCCTTTGTCTCCGAAGATTTGTTCCTGGACATCTTCGAGCCCCTCTGGCGCAAACACGTCAAACTGTTCCTAGAAGCCGGAGTGACAGCCGAGCACCACAACTGCGGAGCATTCCAGGCTTTCGTTCCGCACATTGTCAACATGGGCTTCAACTCTTGGAACCCCGCTCAGCCAACCTTCAACGACCTGCCGGCAATCAAGGCTACTTACGGCCGCAAACTGGCAATCTGTGGTGGCTTTGAGAGCAATGGCTACTGTGCGCTGCCCGAAACAAGCGACGAAGAGGTGCGGGCTGAGGTGCGCCGGGTCCTAGACGAGCTGGCTCCCGATGGCGGATTTGCCTTCGGTGCCTTTATCATGGGCTCTATGGACGACCCCTTCATCATCAATCGCAACGCCTTGATTAATGACGAGTTCGAGAAGAATAGGTACAAGTACTACAACTAGTCTCATGTGTTAAAGACCTTCAAACTTGACAGGGTATTTCAAGCGAGAAGGCTTCTATATGTGGAGAAGACCGCGAGTTTGAGCGTGTTTCATCGATGAGCCAGTACCTGAAGCAAACAGGCCAGTTATGACATCGGAACTCTGCGAGAGTCCCGTAACCGCAAAGACATAGCTACGCTGTTTGCAGTTTCACCTAGGAGATATCTTTGGTGTCAAAGGTATCTCCTTCTTATCAAGTCAATGGTCAGCAACAACATGCATAAGCAAACATAACCAAAAGTCAATCACAAGTGGGGACAAAAGATGCTAGACAGCAATCGAAAAAAGCAACTGCAAACTGAATATCGTGAGCGCGAGATAATCGGTGGAGTCTATCTAGTCAAGAACACCTTGAAGAACAAAGCGTTGCTTGATGCCTCGACAGACCTGCAAGGCAGCCAGAATCGTTTTGAGTTTGCCCAGCAAACCGGGTCTGGAGTGTTTCCCAAGCTACAGGAAGACTGGAATACCCAACCCAGCAGCAGTTTTGAGTTTGAGATTCTCGAACAAATCAAGAAAAACGACAGCCAGACTGCTGCCGAGTTTCAGGCTGATGTCAACCTGCTAGCCGAAATCTGGAGAGAAAAGCTGGCCGATAAAGACTTGTACTAGTACTCCGATGCAACCAAGTGAGGACCAGATATGACACTTGAAACGAAAGAAGAAGTGCTAGCCTTCTTGGACGCCAACCGCCAGATGTTCTCCAGTCGGGTCGGATTCAAGCATCTGACCGAACAGCTCTCTGATGTCATCACCTACATCGAGAGGCTTACAGAAGAAAACGAGCAGCTCCGGTTACAGGTTGAGTCAAGACCTGATGGAGCCTAGACCATCCTGAAAGAATCACTCGGTCACAGTCTGAAGGTCAATCTGACAGATTCTAGTAAGCCTTTGACAGAACAATCTGTTCACTAACTGGAGGTCGATTTAGCAGAACCGAGTGACCCCTTTACAGTATTGGCAATAGACGTAGCGCAATCGATTAAGCCTACCACTATAAACAGAGCACTCAGACCATTGATAATCCAAGTAGATTGAAGCGCTTGGACCAGGCTGGGGTCATTAAGGACGGTACTCAAGAGAGACCTGGAGAAAGCGTTGAACTCCGGGCTGAGCAGGTCTGGCCAGTGCAGGATACTGATAGTGATACTTATCCAGACGATGTCGTAGAGAATATTCGCCAGGCAGAGAGACCATGTCCACCTGGCCCAGTAGAGCTTCAGGACAGAGACAAATAGACTTAGAGCACCAGTGATAATCAAGAAAGGAATTATTCTATACAAAGCTGCTTGGGAGAAGGGGTTGATTACGTTTGAACCTCTGACCAGCAACAATAGCCATTGGTTGGTGACAATCATAACAATCATGAAAACAGTGAAGAATACAGTCAGAATCATCCCCACTATTGTCGAAGAGCGGGAAATGGTGACACTTGCTTGAGGTATTTGAGGCAGGTCGTCGACTGTCCAGGGCTTTCGCTGTACTCCATAATACTCCGCCAAACAAAAACCCAAGGTAACCCAGAACGCAGCCTGCAAAGCTCCGTCGAATAGACCGCTGAAGGCTGCCGATATGACATCTTCCAGTGAACCGGAAGGAATAGCTAGCAGCACCCCCAGACAGGCAAAGAACACCGCGGCAACTAAGACCACGACTCTCAACACTGACAGATAGAGGTCAAACATAGCCGGAGATATCAAATAGCGGCGGTTCTGGCGGTACTGCTCCGCCATCAAACGCGGCGAGCCCAGGCTCTGCAAGACGTTGATGACGTCCTGTTCGCTGGCAGACTCCGGCAACATGTCGTTGATATTAGCCGCCAGCTCCCTTTGCACTTCGGCTCGCTCAGCCTCTGGTAGGCGGCGCGTTACGTCATGGATATAGCGTTCAATCATTTCGTTCATCGTGGTTCGTCCTCTCCCAAAAGAGCCTGCATAGTCTGGGTAATCTGCTGCCATTCTGCTCGCAACCTGTCGAATAACACCCGACCCCGCGCACTGACCGAGTAATACTTACGCGGACGCGACTCGGTCGTATCCCATTCACTGAGCAGCAAACCTTGCGCCTCCAGGCGGCGCAGCAACGGATAAAGCGTGTTGGCCTCAATTCGAATACCCTTTGCCTGCATATCCTGCAGTAGCGCGTACCCGTATTTGGGCTGCTCCAGGCTGGCCAAAACCGCTAATACCAGCATACCCCGGCGTAGGTCGGTTATTAATCCCTGTAGTAGTTCGTCTTCCGGCATGCTTCACCTCCATTGCCTACATTATACTGTGTGTCACACATTATCGTCAATATCCTATTATTGCGGTTTTTGGTGAGCACGATAATCAACTACCTGTGGAGAAAACCTCGTATCGCTGACTAAAGCTCGGCAGCATTCACCGCTCCAACCTAACCTGCAAACTCGCTAAAATCTTGCTCCCAATCATCTTTGACTAGCGTCCGGGCTTGTTCATGTAGAATAACCACAGCTACATGAAACTGTTTATCGTGTGGAAGGATGCTTGATGGAAGAAATTTTGGAGACAATCCGACAGCGCTTAGCTGAGCAAATGGGCATCGATGTCCAAACCATCTCAGCAGATACCAATATCACAGATGA
>JAIRQI010000030.1 GCA_031256575.1 Coriobacteriales bacterium | reverse complement strand
TGGGATGGGCGGAGCTTGCTCGATAAAAGCCTGCCAATCCTGGATAAAGCTGGTGACCAGACCGATACCGTTTTCGTATTGGGGAAAGTCAGCATAATAGTCGTCATCTGGCAGATTATATCCAGCCAGGATAAACCATTCGTCGGCTAGCTGTACATCAGGAGCCAGCGAGCTCAAGCGGTCGATTAACTGAGCAGCTTGCCTGGCTGTATAGGATACCTGTCGGTATGCATATCGGGTATAGGCATAGGGCACGATACCTGTGCTTAAGATGTTTGGCTGAGCAGCTACCCAGTTCAAGGTCTCGTCTAGCACCGGTCCGTCGTTTTCGTTTGGTACCAGAACTATCTGAACATGCATATGAATATCAGCAGCTAGCAATCTCTCCAGGTTGCCAAAACCGACTGAAGCCATAGGTCCAATCAGCCGTCGGCGCACCGTGGCATCAACTGCATGTAGCGAGACGTGCAAGGGAGACAGACGTTGATTGATGATGCGCTGGATATCGGTGTTACTCAGGTTGCTCAAAGTCACAAAGCTACCCTGCAGAAAAGACAGCCGGTAATCGTCATCACGCAGGTAGAGGCTGGGGCGCAGGCCATCAGGCAGCATGTCGATAAAACAGAAATCACAGTCGTTTTGACAGGTTTGGATACCATCGAACAGGGGGTCGATGAAGTCGATACCCCAAGGCTCAGCCTGGTTACGGGTGAGAGTAATCGAAGTAGCACTTGCTCTACTTGATGGAGCAATAACCAGCTTAGTCTCTTGACCTTCACTCAACCAGAGCCAATCCAAGATGTCGCGTAAAGGCTGCCCATTGACTGTTTGGATTATCATTCCTGGTTGAATCCCAGCGCTTGCCGCCGGTGAACCAGGAGCGACAGCAGCAATCTCAGCTTTGCTGTTTACTGGCTCAATCATTTGCTACCAGTATGTTGTCGTTGAGCACAGGCGCTACCAGTCGGCAACCCAAATAAGTACTAGCTTCGAAAAAGCATGTTCTGCAGATTAGCCTGGTCATCAGCAGTTGGTTCTCATCGAAGAGCTCAAGCATCGGCGACCAGCGCAGCCAGGTGTTGTTCGACTGCCACAATCTGGTCTTCCGGAGTCGATGCTCCAGCGGTAATGCCTACTGAACGAGCTGAGTTGAACCAGTCGGCAGCCAATTCCTCGGGTTTCTCCACATGATGGGTTTTGGCACAGGCGGCAGCACAGAGCTCGGCTAGGCGGGTGGTGTTGGAGGAGTTGCGTCCACCGACCACCAGCATCACGTCGACCTCCTGCGCCAGCTCGGTGGCAGCAGCCTGGCGTTGGCGGGTGGCAAAACAGATGGTATTTTGGGTTTTCGGCTGGAGGCCGCGGGATTTCAGGGCTTTGATTACCGTTTGCAGGGACGCATTGGTCTGGGTGGTTTGAGCGATGACTCCGATTCTTGCGCTGGGGTCAAAGTCGGGCAGTTCTTCGGGGCCTTGCACCACCAGCACCTGGTCACCGGCGTAGGCGCTGATGCCTTCGATTTCCGGGTGACCCCGCTCACCGACCACCACCACGCGATAACCGGCTGCGGCTAATTCACTGGCTGCCGCCTGGGCTTTGGAGACATGCGGGCAGGTGGCATCCAGGACTTCTAAGTGTTTGGCCTTGGCCTCGGCGATAATTGCCGGAGCGACTCCATGTGAGCGGATGACGATTGTTCCCTGTTCGATGGCATCGATGGAGTCGGCCATCGTCACTCCTCTGGCTTTCAAGTCCTCGACAACCTGGGGGTTATGAATCAAAGGTCCCAAAGTATAGACCGGTCGGGGAGAAGTGCGGATGGCTTCTTCAACCAGTTGCAGGGCGCGTTTAACGCCGTAACAAGCTCCTGCGTGACGGGCTCGACGGATTTCCATTAGGCGCCTTCGCTGTCAGCGCTAGTGCCGTTGGTGAGGCTATTGCTGGCAGGGTTACCACTGTTAGCAGCATCACTAGCAGTGCTGATAGCAGCAGGAGATACTATGCCAATGCCCGCATTATCGTTTTCATTAGCATTGCCATTTTCAGCATTGGTATCGCTCCCGCTGCTAATTTGCCGGCCCTCTGGGGTGTTCGGCAGCGGCTGAAGCTCATAGACCCGCCGCATTACCTCGTCGGTGAAGGCTTGCTGACGTTGGTCTTTGGGTAGCGAGGCAAAAGGCTCATCACTTATCCGCAAAGGCTGGCCAAAGCGTAGGCTGACCTTGGGAGTGCGAAAGAAGCGTTTGCCTTCCGGGCAGATTTTCTCAGTACCCCAGAGATGCACTGGTATCACCGGTACATTGGCCATCGTAGCAATCAAAGCGATTCCTTGATGATTGATGACTTCTTGCCCGGCAAAGCGGATGCGGGTGCCTTCGGGAAAAATGCCCACCAGCTCACCACGTTTGAGCATTCGGATGGTGCGTTTGACTGCGGTCATGTCGGCTGTGTTGCGTTTGATTGGATATGCTCCGACCCAGGCTGCCATGCGGGAGATGGCTGGATGAATCTCAAAGAATTC
>JAIRQI010000053.1 GCA_031256575.1 Coriobacteriales bacterium | reverse complement strand
GCTGGCATTTGCACCTGGCTATCTGCCTGGGGTGGAGCGAACTGCTGTACCGATTGGGGGACGGGCGAAACCCCCGCCCGGTCGGTAGCACTGCTTTCAACGGTCGGTGGGAATTGGTTGTCGTCCATGTTTTCCTCAGACTTTCAGGTAGCGGCGCATCGCCCAACCGGATCCGAAGACTCCGATCAGCAGACCAGCAGCCAAGAGCGAAAAGTAGATGAATTGCAGGGGGATGATCGCAAAGTTGACCATCAACCAAGGGATATTCAACTGTACATTATTAGCCAGGCTGGCCAATCCAAAATGAATGGTGAGAATAGCCAAGCCAGATCCTAGCAGGGCTTGCAGAGTACCCTCCATGATAAATGGCCCGCGGATGAAGCCATTAGAAGCTCCAACCAGACGCATGATCGAGATCTCTTTACGACGAGCAAAAATTGCCAGCCGAATCGTATTGTTGATGAAGATCAATGCGACAAAAATCAGCAATATAACCAGTGCCAAGCTGACTGTCCTGATCATCCGGGTCAAGCTGAACAAGCGCTCCACATAGTCCTTGCCATAGCGAATCGAAGAGGTTGGATTCTCCGGATCATCGATGATCCTCATATATAGCTCATTAGACATGATCGAGGTGGCTACCGATTCAACCTGGCTGGGGTCCTGTAAGTCGACTTCGATGGAAGCCGGCAGCGGATTGTCTCCCAAGGCATTGGCAATGTCTGAATTGGATTGCTCCTTGAAGCGCTCGATGGCTTCTTCTTTGGTCAAAAAGGTGACCTCGCCAACCCCCGGTAAGCCGCGGATAAAGGTCTGCATCGCCCAGATGTCCTCTTCAGCCGCATTGTCATTAACAAATACCGAGATAGCGACCTGGCTCTCAACACTGGCTACCAGCTGGTCGATGACCATCGTGGCAACCATGAAGATACCAATCACCAAAAGAGACAGGTAGATGGTGACAATCGCCCCTAAGACTGTAGAAAAGTTGTTCTTGAAGCCGCTTAGAGCTTCTCGCAAGAAATAGACAATACTACGCATCGAGACCGTACACCCCCCTATCCTGGTCGCGCACAAGATAGCCATTCTCCAAAGCTACAACCCGTTTACGCATCGAGTCGACCATCTCCCGGTCGTGGGTGGCAACCAGCACTGTGGTACCGGTCCGATTGATGCGGTCCAGCAGACGCATGATGCCCAATGATGTCTGGGGGTCCAAGTTGCCGGTCGGTTCGTCGCAGATTAATAAAGGCGGCCGGTTAACGATGGCTCGGGCAATACAGACCCGTTGCTGTTCTCCACCAGACAACTGTTCTGGCAGCATATTCAGCTTGTCCTCCAGACCAACCAGACGCAGTACCTCGGGTACCTGGGTGCGGATGATATGGCGGGATTTGCCAATCACCTCCAGGGCAAAGGCGACATTTTGAAAGGATGTCTTGTCCGGCAGCAGCTTGTAGTCCTGGTACACGCAACCGATATTTCGCCGTAAGAAGGGAATACGCCAGCGCCGCATCTTGACCAGGCTCTCCCCAGCTACCGACAGCTTGCCGCTGGTAACCCTGAGTTCCCGATTGATAAGGCGAATGAAAGTCGATTTACCAGAACCGGAATGGCCGACCAAGAACAAGAACTCACCGGCATAGACCTCCAGTGAGATATTAGCCAGAGCCGGCTTATTAGGTTGCGCTGGATAGACCTTGCTGACATGGTCAAAGACAATCACCGGCCGACCGCTGGGCCTTACAACAGCTGGAGTTTCTAAATCAAGCGCCGGCAACTCGTTTGAGAGGTGGTTATCAGAGATGGAGGCTAGCGGTACCCTGGCTTCATCGACCGCCAGCGGCGCTAGCTCGCCCAGGTCAATCAAGCCGGTCGTACCAGGAGCTACCTGGTCTGGTTCGCCAAACTCATCCAGCTCGCCGCTATGCTCGCCAGCTAAAAGCTGCGCGACAAGACGTGCGGCAGTATCTTTCTCTTCAGTCAATTTTCGCTCCGTTCGATGAGATTCACGTTCATCAAAAAGGGTCTTCTTCGTTTAGGGTTGCTTTACCCTTGAAAATCCTCCCCCGAACCTTAGCTTTCGTTGCATAATTCTAGCACAGTGTTACAAATCGCCTCGCTGTCAAGTCGATATGCCCTGAACAATTGGTCGTATTCACCGGAGCTGCCAAAACGGTCCTCTACTCCGAGTCGTCTGAAATATGGGGATAAACCCGGGCTTTCAGCTATCAGCTCGGCGACGGCACTGCCTAAGCCACCGATTATTGAATGCTCTTCGGCGGTCAGCACCCGTCCGGTTTTTGCAGCAGACTTGATGATTGTCTTTTTATCTAAAGGCTTGATTGAGAAAGCATCGATGACCTCGGCTTGGATACTTAAGTCTGCCAGCCGGTTCGCAGCCTCTAGCGCCAGATTGACCTCAATGCCTGAGGCTACGATGGTCACGTCCCTGCCAGGGCGCAGTACTTGGGCCTGACCGACTGCCAGGCCAAGCGGGCTGGTGTAGAGTTGCGGAACCGCCAACCTGCCCAGGCGGATGTAGAAAGGCCCAGGTGTCATGGCTGCCAGACGGATAGCAGCAGCCGCAGAGAGGTAGTCAGCTGGCACCAAGACCCGCATGTTCGGTAGCACCCGCATCAAGGCGATATCTTCAACCATCTGATGGCTGCCACCGTCTGCACCGGTAGAGATGCCGGCATGGGTGGGGGCGATTTTCACATTCAACTCGGCGTAGCAGACAGTGTTTCGAATCTGGTCATAGACCCGGCCGGTCCCGAATACGGCAAAGGAGCCGGTGAAGACGACCTTACCCGGATCAGCCAGCGAGATACCGGCTGCTACCCCAATCATATTCTGTTCGGCGATGCCGACATTGATATGGCGGCGAGCATCGAACTCAGCCAGCTTGATGCTGGTTGTCGAAGAAGCCAGGTCAGCATCGACCGCGTAGATATCGACCCCTTCCTGAGCCAGCGCCATGAGTGTCTCACCATAGGCAGCCCGGGTAGCTTTTTTAACTAAGGCTTGGTCAGTCTGTGCTGGATTACTCATGGCCGGGCTCCTTTGAGCTCTGTGCCAGCTTCATTCTCAGTTACTGCCAACTGTGCCAAAGCCTCTGTCAGCTGGCTTTCGCTTAAAGCCTTACCATGCCACTCGGCCTGGCCTTCCATGAAGCTGACCCCTTTACCCTTGATGGTCTTTGCCACAATCAGCTGGGGGCCTGGATAGTCGCTTGATAAGGCAGCACTGATAGCCTCATACAGTGCCAGCAGGTCGTGACCATCCACTTCATTGACCGACCAGGCAAAATCAGCGAACTTGCTGGCGATGTTGCCGGTGTCTAAGACATCGCTCAGAGCACCGTCTATCTGCAAGCCATTGTTATCAACAATTCCCAAGAGATTCCGCAGGCGACGATAACCAGCAAACATCGCTGCTTCCCAGACCTGGCCTTCCTGGCATTCGCCATCACCGAGCAAGGTAATCACCCTTGGTCTCTGGCGGTCTGCGAGGCCTGGTGCTCCGTTCTCAGCAGGTCGCGCCGAACAGCCACTACCAAGAGCACTAGAATCGTTTCTATCATCACTATCTGAATCACTGGAACCTCTGACCTGTTGATTTGTAATCAGCAGGTCGTCTGTAAGTAAGGCGTAAGCCAAGCCGGAGGCAATTGACAAACCTTGACCAAGCGAGCCGGTGGAGACCTCGATGCCAGGTAGTTTGCGCATATCAGGGTGACCCTGCAGACGTGAGTCAAACTGCCGGAGAGTCATTAATTCATCTACGGAGAAGTACCCAGCCCGGGCCATGGTGGCATAGAGCACTGGGGCAACGTGGCCTTTGGAGAGAATAAAGCGGTCGCGAGCCGGCCAGCTCGGGTCATCCGGACGATAACGCATCAAACCACTGAAAAAGAGAGTGGTCATGATATCGGTAGCTGAAAGCGAGCCTCCGGGATGCCCACTGCCGGCAGCAGTAGTCATCCGCAGGATATCGGCCCGGATTAGTCGGGCGATATCAGATAGCTCTTGCAGGTCTGGGTATCGGTGTGGGTCTAG
>JAIRQI010000019.1 GCA_031256575.1 Coriobacteriales bacterium | reverse complement strand
TTGATGTGCTGAAAAGCCATACCGAACCTTACATGAGCCAAGGACTCTTTGTCAAGATAATTAGGTTGTTGATTGGGCAATATACACCGATATGGACAGGCCTGTGGGGAGAAGGTCTTGCTGGCTTACTTGCTAGAACAGGATACCTTGGCAGAAGCTGGCTACTCGGACTCTGGGAAAGGAGCGAGTATACTCTCGAGGCCGATGTTTATGCTAAACAGGTAGTCGTTGACCAGCTCCCATCTTTCCACCACATCCTCCATGGTAATCGGATATGTGAGGGAGAACTCAGTCAAATCAACCTCATACATGTCGGTATGCATATTCAGGTTGTTTAGGATTATCGCCGTGTTCTCTGTCGGCCAAGCTACGACTACTCTTTCTCCATATTCCGAGTTATCCGTCTCTGAATATACAAAGACGATATCGTCAAAATCCCCTCTAAGGTAGGCTTGGGTGATTATGCCATTCCCGTAGTATGAGTAATGGAACATAAATGCGTTTGAATAGAGAGTTTTCTGAAAAACATCGTGATCGTCAGTGTTATTGTTCTTACTACTACACCCAGTCAGTATTGATGCTGACATCACAACAGCCAGAAGTGATGCAACAACCTTTTTCATCTGATTTTCCTCCCAACCATGTCTACTGATCTTCATAAGGTTCAGGAATATTCATTGCGGGGTTCTTGATAGCGTCATGATCTCTAGGAGGGATATTCTCAAGCAACTTGAATACTAATTTTCGGTTATTAGTCAAGTCATTAAGTGTTGAGACAAAACTAACCAAATGAGGCTGCGGCTTCACTGTGCTGGTTGACTTGGTTGTTGAATCATGGCTTCAGGATCTCATAGATATTGTCCATACGACCTATCAGATTGCCTACATCCTGCCAATTCTCCACCACATCTGACATGGTGATCGGGTATGTCAGGTTGTTATATGTAACGTCTTTGTTTTCTAGTGTCACATACTGGTTGAGGCGGTGAAGGATTTCTTCGGTCTTCTCGCTGGGCCAAGCGACCATGACGTTCTCGTCATAACCAGCTGACTCTGCCTTTGACATCACTAGTACCAGGTCTGTGTACCTTTCGTGATCGATGCTGGCTGATAGTCTCATACCGGTACCAGCAAAACTATCGAACTGCATCATGCTGGCGTAAGAGGTTTTCCAAGATAGTGTTATCCTTACTTCCTCTGGATCCTCAACAGGGGTGCACCCAGCAAAGCAACCAACGCAGAGCGCTAGTGCGACAATCAAAGTGATGGCCTTCTTCTTAGCCATACCCTCCTACCTTTCAGTGTTGACTAATACTTTTGCAACTCTTCTAACTGGCCTTCGTCGAAGCCACCATTCTCGAAATCAGTCACTAAACCGTAGATGGCTCCAGGGTTGTTCAGCATATCATCCATTGTGACCTCACCCTCAAAGCCGAAAGAGCTGGTATCGACCCCGTCTCGCTCCACAATGAAGTTAATGCCTTCGACCTTGTGTTGTGTCACAGGAGTAGGGTACATTAGCAGTCCTGGATTACCTAGTCCGTCATCAAAGACGACAACTGCCATGTCAAAATACATACAATAGGTCCCTAGGTTCTGAGTGTCAATCAATGCATTGATATCCCTAAGATCTTTCGCCTTCCGGTTCTCTTCGACAATCGCATCATTGATTGCGCTAAGGCCTGTTATTGTGGGGCCGGCACCATGAACATATACTCCTATAGAGGGTTCGAATCCCAAAGAGAATGCTTCTTCGAGCACACTGAAGGCAACTTCATCCGTCACTTCCGTACCAATATCAGGATAGCTAGACGAGTACTTAGCAGCAAAGTATTTTCTTCCAGAGTCACTGATCGCTTTGTCTATGCCAAGGCTTGTCTTCGGTGTATAGATTGTAATCTGGTTCTCATTGAAATGGTCGCTGGAAGCTGTGTTGTAAGCAGTAGCTGGGCCAGTAGGGGTAGCATTAGACACTGATAGTGTGTTGGTATAGGTCAAGGTGTAACTCTTAGTCTCTCCTGTGGAATACTTGACCTCGACGATTGTGATGTTTGGGCCGAAAGCACCTTTAGCTCCAGTCAGGTCACCCATCTCAGAGAGGACCAAACCCCTATAAAAAGACCGCTGATTCCCCCCCGGTAGTGTTGCCAGCTCCATGGCTATGCTGAGGAAGGAAGACTGCTGGATGATTCTATACCATTCGTTCCTGGGGCTGTCTCGGAGCGCACTTCTTTGGCCAGAGGTGTCTGAAAGGCCACCATTCGGGTATTCTTTTGCATAGCGCTCAGCGACCTGATCATCAGTCAACTGATCTACATAACACTTAAGCGTAGCTTCTAAGAAAGCGAATACGTTTACGTAGCTGATGAGCCGGTTGACCTTTTCAGGGTCATATGCCCATTCCGTGTACTCGACAGGTCCGTCTGTGCGGTCGGCCACCTTTTCTGCCAAGGCCTGGATGAACTTTTCTGTATCTGCTAACCCCATGTAGGCATAAAGCTCTGCCAGCACATAGTACTCAGCCTCGGATATCTTGTCGGCATCCTTGCCTAGGACTTCGTCGATCAGATCCCAGTCATAGATTAGGCTGCCGTCTTCGCCTATGCTGACGAAGCGGGCTCTGGTCGCTTCCAAGAGCCGTGTGTTGACGCTTCCCAGGACATCATAGAAGTCAGAGCCGGTAAGAGCGAGCATCGGGCTGGCCCCACTAGGAGGTGTAGGGTCGATGATTGCTGCCAGGGCCTTCAGCGACTCAGAGAGCCCAAGCGATAACTCTAGGAGCTGGTTTAGGTTGGATGAGGTATTGGACTCGACTGCGTAGACATCGTCGAATATTGGGCCTACGCTACCGGCCATCTCCTTGTACTTGTCCGAGGTTTCCCGGTAGAACTCCAAGACGCTCTCGTCTAACTCGCAGCGCACCGAGGCGATGTATACCCAGTTATAGAGGGCATCGAATATGGTCCAGCCCTCCAGCTGGTTGTCAGCCTTGATCAGCTCGTTGATGATCTCCTCCCGGCAAGCGTCAGTGAAGTCACGTATCAAGCCCATTGTTTGAGCCTCTCCTTTGATATGTATCTCGTCATACCGTCAGCCGTATATGCCTACTCGATGTATGCCCATGGCGAGGGGCCTTTGAGCTGTGTTGCAGTCTGGCTGTCAGCCCAGGTCGCCTCACCTATGGCCATCGCGAGGAAGTCATGGGTCCTCTCCATCAGCAGCCCCAGCTGGCCGATGGCATCAGACAGTGTGGTGCCGATGGCTGCAGTGGCCTCTGCCGTGTCGCCTTGGCTTGCACCACCACCTGTCGAGAGAACGCTTAAGATATCTGTCTCACAGCTCGACTTGAGGTCCTCGCACTGGCTAATCAGCTCCGCTAGCTGGCTGATCTTCTCGCTTATGTAACCGGGGTCTATCTTTATGGAGTAGTCCATACCGTTCACTCCCCGTACAGGTACTGGTCTTTGGCATCAATCTCGGTGATGTAGCCCTCGAGCTCTGATGAGACATCGGACATGGCTGTATCAAAGCCGCCGCGCAGTACCATCGCTGCGCTGGTAAAAGCTTGAAGGTTTGTAAACCACTGGCCGTCTGAGAGGTTAGACTGGCATAGCTCTCCGAGGATGCCGAGGTAGCTCTCGAGCAGGTCCTCGGACTGCTCACAGAGGCTTTTGTAGGACTCAGTGAGGTTCAGGTACTCGTCGTCTGCGACAATCAGGCTACCCATCAGCTCACACCTGCTATCAGTGCCCGGGTCTGTGCTTGGGCTATTGTGATCTCATAGGTCAGCGATGCTATCTCTTTCTGTTTGACTTTGATTTCGTCTTCCAGCTTTGTGATCTCGTTGTCCAAAATCTGGCCGTTCTTGTCGACCGATTCATTGTAGTCAGCGAACCGCCAGCCGCTCAGTTGGCTGGTAATGCGCTCGGCGATCTGCCCGGATATCTTGGCGTTCTTGATAGAGGCTAAGACCTGGGTGCTCTTAATGCCGCTGCTGCGGTCAGTTATGAATTGATAGGCGGCTTGAGAGTGCAACCGCCTGGCCTCTAAGGTGTCATCAAGGCAGCGCTTCAAAGTAGAGATGCTCTCCCACAGATAGCTGATACGGCCTTCCTTTTGGGCTATCTGCGAGCTGAGGGAGCTGACTCTGGACTGGGTGTTGCTATCCATGGGGTAGTGCTTTCTTCTTGTTATGCTCAGACAGACCGGGTGGCTTTACGCTTTCTTGATGCTGCCGTGAGTAAAGCCCCGCTTGTAAGAGCCAGTGCCAGTACTGCAAGCAAGGCCGGCGTGCTGTCTGAAGTCGGAGGAATCAGAATCGG
>JAIRQI010000150.1 GCA_031256575.1 Coriobacteriales bacterium | reverse complement strand
AGGATCAGGCTTTGTGTTGTAGGCTCTTCTAGAACTTGATGGTATAACCACAATATGTAGTAGGGGATGAAACTAGACAGGATGAACCAAGAGCAAATGTGGAGAAAACCGAGCCAAATCTACAACACGAAGCTCGATCTTGCGTTGAATGAGTAGAAGTAAGTGCACGAGACGTTGATAGAGGCTCTCCAGTTGTGGATCCTTCGGCAACAGCAGGTTTGGAAGTGTGCGCCTGTCACGGAATCAAAGTAACAACATACGTCGACTGACAGCGCTTGCTTGTGGCGTTGGAGATAATTCTGTTGATGTAGCTCAGCTTTCTGATGATGCGTCTGTCTTCGCGATAACAGTATGATGTCGACTCAAGGAGCTCAGCCGATAGAGCCTATCTTCGCGGAGGCAGACTCTAGCGAGGCTGTCATCTCGTGTAGGCCCTCTTTAAGCTGTCTTAGCTGGTCGTTGATACCGCTGATCTTTTCAGCATGGGCGCTGTCGATGGCTATGGCCTCATCGAAGATGCGGTTGATTTCAGCCTTGCTTGTTTTCAGGCTCTGCTCGAAGGTGTCGTTGAAGTCGAGCATGCTTTGGAAGTAGGGAAAGGCCTCCGGCACCAGCCGTTTGCACTCTCGCTCGAACTCGTCCCACTCAACGTAGTGGGAAGCATCTAGGGGTGCATCTGCAAGCAGCCCGTCGATGATGGCTAGCATCTCGCCTCTGGTGGCATCCGAGAAGTCCCGCCGACGGCTGCCCTCAGGCATTGACAGACGGTCAGCGATGCCGCTTGCAGAGACTAATGACCTGATGGAGGGGCCTTGGGCCTGGCCGGTGAGATACTCCCCATAGTCGGTGTTGGACCGGCCGACCCTTGCGAAGTGCTCCATCAGCTGCTTGCCCAGCCAATCTGTCATCTGTGTCTGGGCCTCTCTAGTGTTGGTGCTTGACTCGCCGGAGAGGGTGAGGTAGTTCTTTATTGATTCAGGGGTGAACGGAGAGTATACGAGTCTCCAAAAAGAAAAATCCAATCTTAACCAAAAGTCTAGTCTGAAAACAGAGGTGAACACTGGTATGAGCGACAAGCAATGCATAACGACATAATAATAATCAAAGGTATCTATATCTTCGACTCGCTTTACTACAACCATCCCGTCATCATCGAAGGAAATGGCAACCGGGCTGTGGCCGCCCAGGACCTCACCGATATCGCTCGGTGTCCTGTCTGGTGATATAGGGTAGGTACTCCAAGGCTTCCTTTTCGCAAGGATGATATTCGCCCCAAAAAACCGTATCCCACCAGATGAGGCCCAGCTGTAGTCAATATAGGTAATCACATCTTTGACCTGGTTGAACTCGCTTTGGTACAACATGTTGTGGGCAAGCGAGTTCCCCGGCGCATCGAAGCAGACGCATTGGCTAACAGTCAGGCCAAACCGTCCAGCGACAACAGTTAGATGCTCGGCATCGTTACCGCCTAGGGATTGGCCGGTTACGGCGAGATAGGGATACCGCTCACCGAACCCGATTTCTGCCAGGCGTTGAGCATAGTCCTCTGCACACTGCTGGTGGGGTGTCAGCTGGGAGTAGGGTAGTTTAAAAGCTGAGTACCAGTCCTGATAAAGGTTTTCCTCAAGACTCTCCGATCCCCGGCAGGCGACAATGGCATGGCCCGGCGAGGTCTCGAACACACAGCCCGAAAAACCTTGGTTAACATTGATATCAGGATCTGAGTAGTCAACTAGCTTCCAGTCTTGGACCTCTTCCCAGTCTAAGCCTCCTTCTGTTAGGCAAAGGTTAGTCCATTGAACGTACTGCTGGCAATTATTAGCTGGGTCTTGAGCGAACTCGTATATCTCACCTAGAGTGTAATCACGGTTTTCGTAGTCGAATTTGTCTTGCATCCTTCTAACGACTAATCCATAATCGTCATACGCGAGGATGCTCGCATTGTCGAGTTCTTGGTGTGAATAGATTTCTGGAGAGCCAGTTGCAGCATTATCACTCAATAACATAGAATCACCCTATATATCATTGATAGACTCGATCACTAATTTCTATTTCAGAGTCTCTGACAGTCACACGTAACAGTTCAATTGGTTGACCTTTGAGAACCATTCCGCTGGAGTGGAACCAAGGTACACTAAGAAAATGATCTCGGTATTCAATAAAGTCTGCTTCATTCACGACATAAACACTCATACTACTCCTAGAATCACCTAGAAGATGAAAGACCTTCTTCATTGCATCAGCAAATTGTGGAGAAGACCTAGGGCTTTCGACTTCATCAGTGATGACAATAGATGCGGATATCCTCAGGTCATGGTACTTGTCAATAAAGTCTTCAATTAATAAGTCAGGGTTGTACTCGTTCTCCTGGTGTTCTCCTACGAAATCCGAGTCAATGTCGCCATGTGCAGCAGACTTTATCCCTTGTTCAGCCAGGCATTCGGTGATGATATTCTCTGCTTGGCGGCCTAGTTTACGTCCCACATATGTGTCGCTGATGATGGTCTCATCAGCGACATTGAACTCCAGATAGAACACGAGGTCTTTCTCATTGGTTGAACAACAGTAAGCTACTGGTTTATTTGTTGTGTCAAAGTTGTAGGACTTTTTGACGATTTCAAACTCTCGGTCATACTTATCTCTCAGCAGGTCCAGTGCTAACATTTTGCGGCTCCTTAGGCATCCAGTCAGGTTCAGTGTTGCCAACGACAATGCACCGGTAGCCAACAGCTTGAGAACTCCTCTGCGGGTCAGGAGGTTATCGTTGGTTTGTTTCATAAAGCTTGCTTCTGTCTGGCTGAAAAGCGCACTGTGTGTTGACATAGCTAACCCCTCACAATCAACCGTCTAGCAGGTTGCCCAATGCGTCGTCTGTCCTCATGAAGGCACCGCTGGAACCGGCGAGAGCTTTTATGGTGGCATCGATCATCTGGCCTAGCTCTGATTCGATATCACTGACCAGCTGCAAGGCCTGGCTGATCTGCTCTGCGGAGCCACCGGAGCTGTAACCATCTGTCGTGCTAGCAGCTGCACCTACTGGTGTCTGGCCAAGGCTTGCTCGCAAGACCTGTAAAGCCATGATGTTGATATTGATATTCAGATAACTGACCTTGATCTCAGGGCTAGACATAGTGGCTCCCCCCTATAACCCGGTCTGGTAGTTGTCGGCTGTGCCGATGTCTGTCACTATATCCGGCATTGCTCTGCCAAGGTTGGCGAACGACTCAGCCATCAGGTCTTGCAGGCCAGCCGCTTTGGTATCCAGTGCTGACAGTGAGGCAGTGATGGCGGCATCTTTAATACCCCCACCCTCAGCGCTCACCGATTCCAAGATGCTGCGGTATTGAGACAGCGTAGATGACAGCCTATCCAGGCGTAGGATCAAAGCTTGCTGGGTCTCACTGAGCTCGCTTTCATCCAGCTTTACTGCTGTGTCGGTCATCAGATGCTCCTACTAATCGTATTGTATTCGCCCCAAAGGGTGTCGATTGATCTTCGGGCTGATGATATCTGGCTTTGCAGTGACTCGATTGCAGACCAGACCGAGTTGACCTCGGCAAGTATCAGGTCGATAGCATAGTCGGCCTTGTAGGTGACGGTGCGCCGGCTGTCGCTTGCGAATAAAGCGTACATCTGGCTAGCAGCACCTTCGGCAGACTTGGCTATCAGCTTGTATTGCTCTAAACCTAAAGACTGCTGGCAGGCATGGGAAGCGGCGTAGTCAAAGGTCGCTCGCAGGTTCTTGGCCAGCGCTGACAAGCGTTCCAGCTCGTCAATCGTTTGCTCTAGTTTCTTAAGCTCGCCTTCCAAGCCGTCCAACCTAGTTTGAGCTACCCTGATCTGGCTCTGCTTGGTTTGCAGCGCTTGTTCGTTATCAACTCCGATTACCATGGTCTGGTCGCCTCCAAATCCCTCTTTCCGGCTACCATGAGTATTCAGGGCAATTCTACACTTTTATCGAACCTCCTGCATAGAAGCAAAATATCAGACCATCTACTTCCACCTACATCCATCCTGATTGTGGCTTGGAAGGTCGTAAACCGAGCGCACAAACACAACGCACTCCCCATCAAGAATGGTACGTTCATGGTGCATTCATGGTGTATTCTAACGAAGCCAGAAAACACGACACTGTTTCCCACAAATCTACCTGCAGTAACCCAAGTTATTCTGACAAATTGCTCGATATTGCTTGAATAGTGGCAGGCTGTGGGATAAAATACCATCATAGGTTTCCAGAAAGCGGCATACACAGCAGAGGAGGTGGAGAGATGCGTTCAGATCTGGTTGGGAACTCAGTGAACCCGGTAGATGAGAAAGGACGCGT
>JAIRQI010000166.1 GCA_031256575.1 Coriobacteriales bacterium | reverse complement strand
GAATGGTTGGCTGTCTTTGAGCCAGGCAGGGGGTTATCTTCGCTCTACAGCTTTGAGCAGTGAAGCCCAGCTAGCTGAGGACAAGGCGCTGCGTTGAGCATTACGTTGGCTGCTGCCATGAGAAGCGTCGTGATGAGCGTCGCGTTGAATATCGCGCTGGGTGTTGCGTTGAGCGCCGCGCTGAGAGTTGCGCTGAGTACTACGCTGAGCAGCAACTAATGAATAAGGATGGCTGCTGCTGTGAGAATCGTAGTTGAACGCACTGGTAAACGAGCTGCCCACAAACGCATTGCCAGCACCACTGCTGCGAGCACTGTTGCTCTGCGCACTACGTTGAGCGCTGCCTGACACGCTACGTTGATTGCTGTCGCTCAGAGCACTGCTGCCCAACACGTAGTCTGAGGCACTGCTATTACGGGCACTGCTGCCAAGCGCGTTGCTGGCGCTGATAGCACTGCTGACGCTGCTACCACGCAATCCGTTACTAGGCATCTGGTAGTTGTTGGCATAGCCTTCAACCAGGCGAAACGCATCACGTCTGCGGGTCGCTGAATCCTGGGGTTTATCGTACCAAGCTACCAATAATATACAGCCAATCAAGAGGCAGGTTATGACCAGCGAAGAGCCGCCCATGCTAAAGAAGGGCAGTGGCTTGCCAGTCAGCGGCAGAGCACCAACCACACCACCGATATTCACCAGGGCTTGGCAGACAATCAGAGCTGTAGCTCCACCAGCCAGCATCTTGCCTTGAGCAGATGCTGCGTGGCGGGCAATCAACAGACCGAACCAGGCAAATAGGATGAACAGTAAAATAACCGCCGTGGCTCCAATCAGGCCCAGCTCTTCTCCAATAATAGCAAAGATGAAATCGGTATCCGGAAAACTCAGGTAGAAGTATTTTTGTTTGGAGAGGCCTGGACCCAGCCCGCTCAAGCCACCGCCACCCAGGGCAAAGAAGCCATTGCGCAGCTGGTCAGCGTCCCCCAGCACCTTGTAGATACTGTCGTACTCTAGGGGGCACCAGAAACCAGCCCAGCGGGCTTGTCGGTAAGAAGGCAGAAAATAGGTAGCTGCCAGGCCGATCAGCGGGATTACCACCAAGGGTATAATGCTGGTAAAAGCCTTGACTCCCTTGGCCAAAAGCGGCATCTCTCCAAAGAACAGCACCGCCAGCAAGCCCATGTGCAAGAGCATCACTGATCCGATGTCTTTCTGCAGAATGGTCAGTCCCAGCAATAACACATAAGAACCAGCTAAAGCATAACCATGCAGTACCGAGGCTCCTTCTTTCAAGCGCTCTATTGTTGCTGCAGCATAGAGGATCAGAGCTACTTTTGCCAGCTCAGAGGGTTGAAAACGCGGCAGTAGCGGTAAATCAAGCCAGCGCGTGGCTCCATTGATCTGAATACCAAATCCGGGTACGAAGACCAGAGCCATTGTAATCAGAGAGGCAATCCAAATAACAGTAACCAGGTAGAACCACAGTCTGCGGTTCTGGGCGAACAACCAGTGGCCAACCAACAGCAAGATGACCACCCCCAAGGCCCCGATTATGGTGAAGAACAGCTGCTGAAAAAGTTGTTCGGTGCCCGTGTAACCTTGAACGAATGAAGCGGAGAAGCCCATAGCCAAGCCGTAGGCGAAGAGCAGGATGCTGACTAAGACCAGCATCAGGCTGGCTGAGGGTAATGCCAGGGTAAGACTGTTATTTTTTCTCATCGTCGACATCAAAGCCTGCAATCAGGTGCTCTGGCTGAAGAACCAGGCAAATCCAACACTGGCGCTGAGTGCAGTGATAATCCAGAAGCGAATTACCACTTTGGTCTCGGACCAGCCCTTTTGTTCAAAATGGTGATGCAAGGGGGCCATCAGAAAGACCCGCTTGCGAGTCAGTTTGAAATAAGCCACTTGAATGATTACAGACAGGGCCTCGATGACAAAGATACCGCCGACCACCAAAGAGACGACTTCGGTCTTGGTGACGATAGCCATTGCCGCAAAAGCTCCACCAAAAGCCATCGACCCGGTATCACCCATGAAGATGGTTGCCGGATAACTGTTGAACCAAAGAAAGCCGATGCAGGCACCGCAGGCTGAAGCTGCCACCAAGGCAGTGTTCAACTGATCCGTGCGGTACGCAATGGCCGCCATCACAACCATCGCGATCATCACAGTGCCGCCAGCCAAGCCGTCTAAACCATCTGTCAGATTAACAGCATTGGCCATCCCGACCATCAACAAAAAGACGAAGACCAAGTACAGCCATGGAATCACCAAGCGTACTGATCCAATATTCAGAGTTGTGCTGAGGATACCCAGGTCGATATCGGCCACCCAAGGAATGCTGACTGTCGGAGAGATGTCTGCAAAATTCACCACAACCAGTGTAAAAATTACAGATATCGTGGTTAAGATCAGCATCTTGGCATTTGGGCGAAGACCTAATGAGCGCTCTTTGACCAACTTGGATGTATCATCGATAAAACCTACTAAACCGCAGGCCAAGGTGGCAAAAGCTACCAATATAGTGCGTGTCTGCCCAGCCGCAAAGTGCACTTCTGGCTTGACCAACTGGTCACCTTGGAAAGCTACCAACACCGCCCGGGTCAATTCGTTGATACCCAACCGACGGCAGAGCAGCATTACTGATACCAGGATGGCAATCAGAATAATTACCCCACCCATGGTCGGGGTACCTTGCTTGACCATATGGCGCTGCGGGCCATCCGCCCGCACCTGTTGACCTAGCTGACGAAAACGCAGAATGCGAATCCAGAGCGGCAAAAGCAGCATAGTTACGGTCATTGCCATAAAGATGGCTAAAAAGACCTGGAAGGTCGGGTAATGGGGAAAACCGATCATTATTCTTCACCCACCTCATTAGTCAGAGCGTTTGGCGCAATCCGATATCGATTGGCAACATACTCCATGACTGAGGAGAATAAAGGTTTCGATGCCACAGTGTCACCGACAGGTTGAGAGTTGTCCATGGTTACGATACAGACCAGGTCAATGTCACAATCGACGAAATAACCTACTATCGAGTGGTAGACCTCATCAGAATAACCACCTTCGGGAGATGCTACCTCGGCAGTACCGGTCTTACCAGCCATGCGATATCCAGCTACCTGGCCAGCTTGGCCGGTACCATCGGTCATCACTGACTCTAGCAGGTCATTTAGAGTAGTCGCAGTCTCCGAACTCATGATCCTGGTCGAACGGTATTGCAAGTCGCTAGAGCTCTGGGGACGGCTGATGAGAAAATGAGGATCAGCTCGTACTCCGTCATTATTGACTGCTCCATAAAAGCTGGCAATCTGTAAGGGGGTGACATAAAGACCCTGGCCAAAGGTCAAATTGGCCATCAGGATATTCGACCAGAGCTCGGGTTTATCCGCAATTGATAAATAGTCACCAGTTAGCGGATCGACGCTGTCAGTCACATAAAGCGGCTCACCGATGCCATCCAGGCCCAGGTAATCGACGTGGGTTGGTTGGTAGAAGCCGGCTTGGTAGAAATAGTCGTAGAGTCCCTGCTTGCCCAGGCGCTGGCCAATCTGGGTGATGCCGATATTGGATGATTTGGCTAAGATGTCGCGGAGGTTCATATCGAGGTCGGAATGCTCGTACCAGTCTTTGATTTGATAGCTGTCAACGCCCAGTCTGGACGGGATGTAGAGTACCTCTTCGGTGTCGATGACTCCGGCTTCCAGTGCAGCGGCAGCGGTCACCGCCTTCATAGTCGAACCGGGCTCGAAAGGCGTGACAATGCAGCTCAAGCTCATGGCGCCAGCGATGATATCAGCCTCAGTGAGGTTCTCGCGGTCATAGAGGGGTAGTGAGGCGGCGGCGTAGATTTCGCCACTGGCTCCATCAACCAGCATCACGCTGCCAGCGCTGACTGCACCCAGCTCGGCGTAAGTGACCAATTCGCTTTCGACGTATTCCTGGAGGTCGATGTCAATGGAGATGATGATATTCTCACCATCGATTTTTGGCTGCTCAATGCGTGAGCCATTTGGCAGTGGTGTGCCATCGCGGCCTTGCTCCTGGATGATTATGCCATTCTGACCAGCCAAGATGTTGTTGTATTGGAGCTCGATGCCACTGATGCCCTGATTGTCTGAATTGACATTGCCAATAACCTGGGCACCAATTGAGCCATAAGGGTAGACCCGCTTGTATTCATGTACATAGTTGAGACAGGAAAGCGGGGTCGTGGTAAACCATATTTGCCCGATTGCGGGGTCTAACTGAGCCCTCAGCCGGTCCACTGGTAATACGTACCTCTCCAGGGTAGCTTGGTAGTTTACGAGGTCCTGTTCTAGTTTGAGGTCGCCAAAGCGAACCAGGCAGACGTTTGTTGCTCCGGCCGGTGGGTCGCTGATTTTGGCCAGGTAATCATCGGCGTTACCGCCTAAAGCCTTTGCCAGGCAGTAGGCTGTGGCTGCTGGGTCATCCATCTGCAAGGTATTGACATAGATTGACACCGTATCGACGGAGATAGCCAAGACCAGACCATTACGGTCGTAGATGGTTCCCCTTTGTGCGATTGCTGCCTGGGGAACCTGACGCTGCTCTTCAGCCCGCAATGCCAAATCGTCAGCAGCGTATACCTGAATGTAGAACAGCCTGACGAAGATTACTACAGCCGCAAGTACAAAGAACGAAAAAAGACCCAGCCAGCGGTTGGATTCCTGTTTGCTTCGGCTGTTAGCCGTGCTGCTTGCTCGATTGTTAGCGGGTGGCCTTTTGGCAGCGGCCATTTTTGCGAGCGGTTTGGAGGTTTGAGAGTTTTTCGATAGTAGCTTGGCAGTCGGCTGTTTGGCAGTCGGCTGTTTGGCGCTGAGGGGCCTGTTGGCAGGTTGCTTGCCGTTGCGCGGGTTGCTGGAGGGCAGCTTGCTGCTGCGCGGGCTGCCGGAGAGCTGGCTGCCGGAAGGTTGCTTGCTGTTGCGTGGGTTGCCGGAGGATGATTTACCGGTGCTTGGGTTGCCGGAGCTTGCTTTACCGGAGGGCTTGCTGTTCTTAGACGAGCGGTCTTTTGACTGACCTCGCTCGACCATTTATGACCCTCCCGGGTGATTGGCATCACCCGACTCCGATAGGTCTATCTCTAAGTATTCCGGGTCGGGATCGATTACCATATTCAACTCCTCAGCCTGTCGTTGGATAAGCTGAGGGTTAGTCATCGCTGAGTATTGTGATTCTAGACGATGCCCGACTGAGCGCAAAGTGGCAATATCTGATTGTAGATGTGAGCTGGTTACCAGCATCCGCATTGTGTCATTAGCCAAGCCGATATAGATGAATGGTACTGTTGCCAAGATGACCACTGCGAGTACGATTGAGACTAATACCGACTTAGGTCTTGTAACGCTTTGGCTATCCGGTTGGTTTTCTGTCTGCGGCAACAGACGCAGCCGTCTGACTTGAATCTCGTCTGGCGCAGGAGCAGGAGCTAAGTTGCTGCGATATGTATATGCTGGTTCAGCCATTAGTTCACATTCATCTTTCTTGTACCTAGTACTGATTACTCACTAACTTCGCGCAAGCTAACCGCAATACCGACAATGACTCCATGACTCAAGACTTATTACATACTTCTTCAATCGCCTGGGCCATTGCTTTTGGCGATGGCGCGTAGCTTGGCGGAGGCGCTGCGCGGGTTGGACTGTCGCTCCCCCGCACTGGGTGTCTCGGGCTTGCGGGTCAGTAACTCGAATACCGACTGATGACCGCAAACGCAGATTACCGCTTCAGGAGGGCAGGTACAGCCTTGAGCAGCCTCGGCGAAAAGCTGCTTGACAATACGGTCCTCCAGGGAG
>JAIRQI010000154.1 GCA_031256575.1 Coriobacteriales bacterium | reverse complement strand
TCCGGAAAGACAGCCGGCATACCTATCTTCAGCAGGCGTAGCGAGCCAACATAACCTAGTTGCGCCAAGGCATCTTGCAGGTATGCCCAGCTGATGCCACCGGCTGCGATTCCAAGATGAGCAGGTGCTGGTGAAAGCCCAGTTGTTTGAATCTCGTTGAACTCGCTGGACGAACTATAGGTCTCCAGTCGACGCAGGCGCTCGACAATCTGCTGATGCCCGACAAAGGCTTTTTGCGGCAAGACCACCCAGTTCTGGCTGCTGTCAAACCCGCTGACAGGATGAGCTTGGTAACCAAGTGAGGCATCCAAAGCCTGGGCACCATGGCTGATACGGGTGACCGGGCGAACGATAACTGGAGTCGAGTATTCCTCCGATATCAGAAAAGCCTGGCGCATCATCGCTTCAGCCTCTGCTGGTGTTGAAGGGTCTAACAGAGGCACTTTGATAAACTCAGCCAACTGGCGGGTGTCTTGTTCAGTTTGTGAGGAGAAGGGCCCGGGGTCGTCGGCAACTAATATAACCAGACCGCCCAGACCCAGATAGGGTAGGCTCATCATGGCATCTAGGGCAACATTCAAGCCGACCATCTTCATCGTAGCTAAAGCCCGAGCACCACTCATGGCTGCTCCGGCTGCTATCTCTAAAGCAGCCTTCTCATTTGTCGACCATTCGACATGGAGGTCTTGCAGATTATGTTTGCGCGCTAGGTAGGAGACGTATTCTAAAACTTCCGTCGAAGGAGTACCGGGATAGCCGCTAACCAGGTTGACTCCGGAGCGGAGGGCTGCCAGAGCCAAGGCCTGATTACCGGTTAATGATTCAAGAGACATTAATGCTTTCCTGTCGATATCAGGGTTGCCGATAGGGGTTTCTGCCAAACGAAAGGTGCTAAGAATGGCAAGTCAGCGGTTTTATCCCCATTATTAGCGACACCAAAGTCACCGTTGACCGCCAAGAGCTCGATTTCAAAAGTCAAAGTGGCATTGGGTGGTATTGTGCCACTGCCGCCTTCGCCGTAAGCCAGCTCGGGTGGAATCACCAGCGTTCGCTTGCCACCGACTTTCATTCCCAGCAGGCCGTAGTCCCAGCCTTCGATGACGTTGCCGGCTCCCAAAGTGAACTCGTAGTAGCCTTCGTGGTTTTCGGAGGCATCAAAAATCGTGCCATCTTCAAGGTACCCGATATAGGTGACCCGTACTAGGTCGCCCTCTTTGGCTTCTGGTCCGGTTCCCAGCACATCATCAGTGATGACCAGCTTGCTGAGGTCGGGGTCAGCCAGAGCCATATCGACGTCGTAGGGCAGGCCTTCGGGCATCGGGTTGATGACGATGCGGTCGGATTCCAACAGTGCTTCGAAGTACTTATTGGGGCGTTCGGACTCCAGATAATCCGGCAGGGCGGCGATAATCTGCTCTTTGAGCTCGCTGGGCATGGCCTCAGGGTCAAACTTGCCATCGTCTAAGTTGTACTCATCGGTGCACATGATGACGAAGACATACTGCTCGGTCTGCACGACATCGGAGACCTCGCCGACCTCTAGCAGGGCCAAAGCCTCGTAGTACTCATCGGGTAGAGAGGTCAGAGCCTCCCAGCCCATATCACCACCGGGCTCGACAGGCAGGCCGGGACTGGTTAGCTGGTCTGAGACAGTAGCGAAATCCTCGCCATCCTCAAGCAATGCCAGAGCTGTCTGGCCCGCCAGCACGGCATCTTCGACGGGAGTCTCGGCGCTTATCAAGATGACCACCGCACTGGAGCGCTTACCGGTGACATAAGGCGCGTTGCTCTCAAGAAACTCGTCAATCTCAGCTTGGGTTGGCTCGTTGGAGGTGTACTTGGCCTCCATCAGCGGAGTCACCATTTCCTGAGCCAGCAACAACCGGCGATAAGCAGCCTCATCGGCAAAGCCCATGTTCTGCAAGAAAGTCGCCCAGGCCTTGTCATCGCCAATAGCCTCACGCTGCTCGGCAATCTGGGCATCAATGATGTCGTCAGCCGGCTCTAGCCCCAAAGCCTCAGCGTCTTTCAGTATCAGAATCGGCACAGCAAACTGGTTGCGGATGATGTACTCACGCAGGCTCTCCGGCGTATGGTCTGATTTTTTTAGAAGCTTTGCCCAAGCGACATCGTCCATAGGCTCACCAGTAGCCGAATCGACTCGCAAGGTCGCCATAAAATAGGTGATGTCGGCTTCTAAGACATCGACGTCATCGACCGTAGCCGCGACTGCCGTCATATCAATTTCATTCTCTTTGTCCTGATTGTAGTAATACAAGCCGATGCCGACAGCAGCAGCAATCGCAACAACCAAAACGAAGTACAACCAAGTTTTCCTCTGCATTAGAGACCTTTCACAAGATAAACGGAGTAATCAGAACACCATGACGGCAGGATAGAGTTAGAAATGCTGCTCTCCTCCGTGTCTGACCCTTTACAGCACAAACTAATATTCTCTCACAAGACGATATATGCTGCCAGATGCAAAGCCAGAACAACAG
>JAIRQI010000108.1 GCA_031256575.1 Coriobacteriales bacterium | reverse complement strand
GCGCCAACTCAGCGGACTGTTGCAACTCGGCATCCGAATCTACTGGCTGGCCGCCTTCACCAAGTTCAGCGTCTTCAAGCGAGCCAAGCTGTGTAGCTGGAGCACGATCGAAGACAAAGGGACTGCGCCGCTCTGTTCCCACTTGTACCAGATTGCCAGCAACCGATTGAGATGCCGAAGGCATTGCGGACAATGTATCTTCAGGGTTGAAAGTAATGCTGACCTCACCACTACCGATTCTATCGGGGATAAGCTCTCCGCTGTCCTGCCGGGTATCGAACCCGGCTGCTGGGCCTTCAGTTGTTTCAGTGAATGGCGGTTGACCAGTTTGCTGATAGGCGCTAGGTTCGCCAGCTGCCTGTTGCAGGGCGAGGCCAGGTTCGTTATCACCGGCACCAGACCGCCGCCGCCGCCGCCGAGAAGCAGTACCTGGAACAGCAGCACTGCTCATTGAGCCTTGGGTGGCTAGCTTCTCAGCCAGGTTGTAGAGTACGGCGACACCGGAAGCATTGCAGTTCGCTGCGTTTTGCACCGGCTGGAACTGGTTGACCAAGCCCACAACCAGGGCAATGGCCACGATGATTGCTGATACGAGCATGATATAGCGGGCGATTGTCATCGCCAGCTCCGGCAGCACCGGAATCAAGACCAGGATTGCGGTTACAAAAGCAGCTACCAGAGCTATCCTCAGCGCCATCCGGAGCAGTTTGATTTGCTTACCGATAGACGGAATGGCTTCAATCATTCCCCGCCCAGAGTCGTAGTGAGCTAAAATCACCACTTTTCGCGGGCGGTCATTGTTGATGCTACCGGTCGGGACATAACGGGCTATTACGTTCTGGCTGAGCTTGGTGGGGATGATTTTGTGAATCGGATTGAGGTTGAACATCTCCAACAGAACAATCAGCAGGCCGAGCGTCACCATAATCAGCCCGGCAATGCCAGCTCCCGGAATGAAGAAGGAGAAAAGCACTCCAAAGACAACCAGGGCATAACCAATCAAAGGCATCCAGGGAGCAAAAGGATAGCAATCGAACTCCTCTACCTGGGTACCTAGACCGAATTCCTCAAATCGATTAGCGATAATCTCAGACGCCTGGAATTCCTTTTCACTTCCCGCCGGCCGCGGACCAACATCGACTAAAAGCTCTTCGACATACTCTAAAACCGATGCCATAACCCCTCCTGGTGGGCCTTTCTGTAGCGTAGACAGGCACAAAACTGCTCATAAATACCCAAATCTGACCAAGAGGCTGGATTTTCTGCGCATCCTGGTCAGAACCTGTCGTTATTTTCAGCTCTATTATAGAGCAATCCGCTACGAAACTGATTTGCAGCGGCTTGTTGATATATCGCCGTTGTTGGGCAGGTGAGGTGAGGGCTGGTTTGCTGGATGCTTGGCATGCAAGCTGGCAGCGGAGCTGGATGGTTGGCTTGCAAGGGGCTGGCAGCGGAGCTGGATGCTTGGTTAGCATGGCCGGCAGCTCAACTGGATGGTGTGGGTCCAGTCAAGCTAGAGCGCAGGTCAGGTGAGGGCTGGCTGAGATAAAGCAGGCCGCTAGAGCGGGGCTGGCTAATTCAATTGCCGCCCGCCGCCGTTCAACAGCCATTCCCTGATGTAGGCGTCGGCATCGGCGGCTTTGGTGAACAGCTCGCGGTATTCCGCACGCCATTCATTGGTCTTAGTGTCATAAGCGCTGGTGATGATGGTTATCGGATCGTTTGGAATCAGCATTGCCAGTTCAACTACCTCGGCATCCTTGGCTACAAACTGGTCATTCAAGTCATTGGCCAATACCCGGTTGTTAGCCAGCAGTGCCTCGTCGGAGGCAATCACCAGCACACACGACTCCCGTTTGGCTTGAACATAGTTAATTAATGTAGAGAAGTCCGCCTCTGGGAAAATACGAGCCGCTTCATCCAGCGCCAGTTTGGCATCATCCAGGCGCACCAAAGCCTCTTGGTTCAAGGTCAGTGCCCTGCTGTAACGGTCTGACCCGCCGGCAGAAGCGGAACTGGCTGCTTGGCGCATCAGCGAATCTGCATCGAGAATAGCCTCCCAAGCGGTATCTAGCTGAACAGCACTCTGCAAGGCCTGGATATCAGCTTGAGCCAGTAAAACTCCCAAAGACAGCATCTGCTTTCGATAAACAGCAGCATCGTAGGCATATTGGGCAATTGCCTGATCAGCTGGGTCACTGAAACTGCTCTTGGCAGCTTCAGCACTGACCATCGCCGAATCCAAGGTCTGTTGAGCAATATTAGTCTGCTCCAACAAGACCTCCAGGTTCTCTAAAGTCTCTAGCGAAATCTGGTTTTCCAGGTTCTTGTCGAGGGCAATTACCACAACATCAGCTTCCTGGATAAAGGCAATTGACTCGTTTAGCTGGGCAATAGCATTTTCGCGCTGGTTAACCAGGGCTGTCTGGACACTGACTTGGAGGGTACGGATATACAAGGTCAGCCCACCGGAGATGATGATCAGGATAGCGATGGCAGTCAAAACAATCGGCCAAATCAGAATCGGTCGGCTTTCTTCTTCCTCGAACACCGCTTCTTCATAGTCATCGAAGAACTCAAAGCCCGCCAGCAAGCTCTCCTCGATATCAGTCAACCAGGGGTCATCGGCCTGGTCGGATTGTCGGGAGCTGTAGTACTCCGACCAACCGGCCCCGAGGACACCGGGGAGCTGATCGTTGCTACGCCTGGATTTACTCTGGTCGGCAGTGCGTAATTGAGTGGTAGCCCTCTCAGCAGAAGTTTCAGAAGCTTGGGATGTGCTAGAAGATGCTGACGAGCCAGGGGAAGGGGTTGAACTAATGGGGAGAAAATCCTGGGCATTCTGGTCGTCCATCAACTCATTGCTGAAAAGCTTGCTGGCGGCGGTGCTGCGGTCTCCAGTAGAGCCGCCGGTTGCAGCACCTTCAACCGTGCCGCTGCCAGCTGCGCGACCTTCAACCGTACCGCTGTCTTTAACCGCTCGGTTAGCCGCACGGCTGGGTTTTCTCCCCAAGAATTCGTCGAGCAGCTGGTCGAGCTGCTCCGAAGTCAGTTCGGGAGCTGCTTCAGCAGTTGACTTGCTTTCATTTGGCTGACTACCCATGAAGTTTGAATGCGCCAGTTTTCGCTACCTGTGACTGGCTAGCTGGATTGCCAGCCGTGCAGGATGGTCTGCTCGCGCTCCGGGCCGACGGAGATGATAGTCACCGGAACTTCTGCCAGCTCTTCGAGACGGTTCAGGTAGGCGCGGGCAGCCGCCGGCAAATCCTGGTAGTTGCGACAGGCCGAGATGTCTTCTAACCAACCTGGCCATTCTTCATAGACCGGGTTGGCCTGCTCGAAAACCGTCTGCGAATTGGGCATGGTCGAGTAACGCTGGCCAGCATATTCGTAAGCCACACAGACCTTGATGGTCTGAAACGAGCTTAAAACGTCCAGTTTGGTGATGCAGAGGTCGGTCAAGCCGTTGATGGACGCAGCGTAGCGAGTAATCACGGCGTCGTGCCAGCCACAGCGCCGGATGCGTCCGGTTGTAGTGCCGTACTCGCCGCCGGCTTTGACCAGCTGCTCTCCAATCTCGTTTTGCTGTTCGGTGGGAAAAGGCCCACTGCCAACCCGAGTGATGTAAGCCTTGGCGATTCCCAAGACCTTCTGGATGGCTGTGGGGCCGACTCCCGAGCCGATTAGTGCTCCACCAGCTGTGCAGCTCGATGAGGTGACATAGGGATAAGTACCGTGGTCGATATCTAGCAAGGTACCCTGGGCACCTTCGAAAAGCACCTGCTTAGCCTGCTTGAGCTCGGAGTTCAAGAGTAGGGCACTGTCAGCAATATGGGGGATGATGCGTTGGCCATATTCTAGATATTCGTTGGCCACTGCTTGGGCATCGAAAGGCTCTTGGCCGTAGACCAGAGTCAGGACGGCATTGGCCTGGTCTAAGGCGGAGGCTACCCGGCGCCGGAAGGTATCGGTATCCAAGAGGTCTTGGACGCGAATGCCGCTACGGGAGATTTTCTGCTCATAAGCCGGGCCGATTCCGCGTTTAGTGGTGCCAATTTCGTTTGCACCCAATCGGGTCTCGCTGGCGGCATCCAGTGCCAGATGCCAGGGCATAATCAGGTGTGCGTTGCCGCTAATCAACAAGCGTTCAGTGCTGATATTTAAGGCAGCCAAGGTATCCATCTCCTGCAACAGGACGCGCGGGTCAATCACACAGCCGTTACCGATGACAGGGATGACCTCAGGAAACATTATGCCTGAGGGAATCAAATGCAGAGCCAGGTGAATATCGTCATGAATCACTGTGTGCCCAGCATTGTTGCCACCTTGGTAGCGCACCACATAGTCGTAGTCGGGAGC
>JAIRQI010000057.1 GCA_031256575.1 Coriobacteriales bacterium | reverse complement strand
GGTCGTAATCACTGGTGCCCGGGGTGAGAGTCGAACTCACACGTCTCTCGACAAAGGTTTTTGAGACCTCCGCGTCTGCCATTCCGCCACCCGGGCTGATGGGGTTAGTAGGTAGAAGCAGTTAAAACATGCTTCATGCTTGCAGCAGAAAATACGAAGGGTATTGTAGCACAGCAGCTGTATGCAGCAAGCTGTTTTGATGCACCAGACATCTCGAGTCCGCTATGGTACTCGGTGTTGTAGCATGGAGTAAGTGGGTTTCTTCAAGACATCATTGGAGGGTATTCGTATGTATGTGGTTTTTCTGACTGGCGGCTTGGCTTCCGGTAAGTCCACAGTGGCTGGCTGGCTGGCTGAGAAAGGGGCCACAGTTCTCGATTTAGACCAGATGGCCAAAGAAGAGCAGGAATCCGAAAGCGTTCTGGCTGAGCTGGCCCAGGCTTTCGGTGAGGATATCATCGACGATTCTGGACAGTTGAACCGCCGTCTGTTGGCTGAGCGGGCTTTCTGCTCACCAGAGAACACCGACCGGCTAAACGCCATCTGTTGGCCGCCGGTTATCAAGAGGTTGAGCGATTATCTGCTGGGCAGCACCTGCCAACCATTAGAACATGGCGAGATGGTAGTCGTCCAGATTCCCTTGCTGGTAGAAGTGCCAGAGCTGCTGCCACTGGCCCAAGAGGTGGTGACCATCAGCCTGCCCAATGAATTGCGTCTGAGCCGAGCCATCCAGCGCGGAATGAGCCAGCAGGATGCCGAGCAGCGGCTGGCTCGCCAGGTCAGTGATATTGAACGGGAGAAAATCGCACACACCGTCTTCGACAACTCTGAGGATATAGAACAATTGCGCCAGTTAGTGGATAACTGGTATGAACAACGTATTACGGGAAGGCTGTTTTAGCTAGCGCTTCCACTTAAATAAGGTTCGGTTACTCCAAGGGGTGACGTACATGTAGGTCATGAGTCAGGAGTATCAATACAACTCTGAACACGGTTGCTTCGGTTAAACGACAAGCTCTAAGCAGGGAGGATGCTTTGAACACAGATGACAAGCTTGGAGCAGCAGCTCCAGAGGCGGGTGCACCGGCAACACCTGAGAAAGCGGCTGCAAGGGAAGAAGGCCTAATCTTCGACTTCCTGCCGCGCGACTTCAATCGGTCAATGACCGAATTTCAGGTCTTCTCCCCATTTGAGCCTGCCGGCGACCAACCCCAGGCGATTGCAGCTTTGGCCGAGGGCATCAACAAGCATCTGCGCTACCAGACGCTGCTGGGAGTGACCGGGTCCGGCAAGACCTACACGATGGCTAAGGTCATCGAGCAGGTGCAAAAGCCAACCCTGGTAATGGCTCCGAACAAGACCCTGGCGGCTCAGCTTGCTGCCGAACTGCGCGAGTTCTTTCCCAAAAACGCGGTGGTCTATTTCGTCTCCTACTACGACTACTACCAGCCCGAGGCTTATGTGCCGGCGTCCGATACCTTCATCGAGAAGGATGCTTCGATTAATGAAGAGGTGGAAAAACTCAGGCATGCGGCAACCGCGGCGCTGCTTTCTCGTCGCGATGTGATTGTCGTGGCCTCGGTCAGCTGCATTTACGGCATCGGTTCGCCGGCTGATTACGCTGGTATGGCTGTCTTCTTGGACCGCCGCGAGCCCTTTGACCGTGACGACCTGATTCGCGCCCTGGTCGATATCCAGTACGACCGCAATGACTATGAGCTGCTGCGCGGAACCTTTCGGGTGCGTGGCGATGCAGTAGACATCTTTCCTCCCTATGCCGACCATCCCTTGCGGGTCGAGTTATTTGGGGATGAAATCGAGCGCATCAGTGAGGTCAGCATGTTAACCGGCGAGCTGTTGCAGGAGTATGACTATGTGCCGGTCTGGCCGGCTTCGCACTATGTGACAGAGCGGCCGAAGCTGGAGCATGCCTTGGCTACTATTGATATCGAGCTGGCTGAACGTCTGCAGGAGCTGCGCTCGGCGGGTAAGCTGCTAGAGGCCCAGCGCCTGGAGATGCGCACCCATTTTGACTTAGAGATGCTCGCCAATATGGGGTTTACCAGCGGAATCGAGAACTACTCCCGGCATTTAGACAACCGTGTGGCGGGACAGCCACCTTACACTTTGATTGATTACTTTCCTAAAGACTTCATGTGCATCATCGACGAGAGCCATGTCACGGTCCCGCAGATTCGCGGTATGCACGAGGGCGACCGTTCCCGCAAAGTGACCTTGGTCGAACACGGTTTTCGCCTACCCAGTGCACTGGACAACCGGCCCTTGAGGTTTGACGAATTCGAGCAACGCGTCCCCCAGTTCGTCTACGTCTCTGCCACTCCCGGTGATTATGAAGGTCGGGTTTCTCAAGCTCAGGTGGAGCAGATTATCCGCCCGACAGGGCTTTTAGACCCCGAGGTAATAGTCAAGCCGGTGGTCGGCCAGATTGACGATATCATCGAGGAGGTGCGGCTGCGCACTGAGCGCAGTGAACGCGTGCTGATTACTACCCTGACTAAGAAGATGGCCGAAGACCTCTCCGACCATCTGCTGGACCAAGGCATCAATGCCCGTTATATGCACTCCGACATCGGTACCTTGGAGCGGGTGGAGATACTCCGCGACCTCCGCAAAGGCACCTTTGACGTGCTGGTCGGAATCAACCTTTTACGCGAAGGCCTGGACCTGCCGGAGGTCTCACTGGTAGCCATCCTGGACGCCGACAAAGAAGGCTTTCTGCGCAACCACCGCTCGCTGATTCAAACTATCGGCCGGGCGGCCCGCAATGTATCTGGCCAGGTAATCATGTATGCCGACGTGGTCACAGCCTCCATGCAGTCAGCAATCGAAGAGACCCAGCGACGGCGAGACCTGCAGATGGCCTTCAATGAACAGCATGGCATCGAGCCTCAGACAATCCGTAAAGCCATCAATGACATCATGCAGTACATCGAGAAAACCGACGAAGCCGACCAGGTTGGCATTGATACCCTGGCTGACGAGTTAGGAGCCATGGACCGTCCGGAGGCTATGCGCATCATCAGCTCATTAGAAGATGAAATGGCCGCTGCAGCTACAGGTATGGATTTTGAGAGCGCCGCACGTCTACGTGACCAGATAGTCCAACTGCGGGCGCGTATTGAAGGGGCTGAGGAGAAGGACGTGCTGGAAGCTCTGCGCAAGAGCTCCAGACGTTCAGCTCCAGGGCCTGCCCGACGGAAAAGGCGGAGTGGCAAACGCTAGGGTTGGGGTTTGTGAGGCTGCAGGACTGCTGGGCATTTTTCCTGAGTAGCTTTCTTTATTGGGGTGGCTTTGCTGGTGTAGCTGGCTTGTCAGGTACAGATGACTGGTACGTTGACCTGCTTGCAGCTAACTGTAGAGCAACCGATAGACCAGTTCAGCTGTATCTCCGACGGTCAGCAGTTGCTCGGCATCTTCAGCTTCGATGGTCAGGTCAAACTGGTCTTCCAAAGCCATAATCAGCTCGACTGCATCAAGGGAGTCTGCTCCTAAATCATCTGTGATATTGGTATCTGCTGAGATGGTTTGGACATCGATGCCCATTTGCTCAGCTAAGCGCTGTCGGATTGTCTCCAAAATTTCTTCCATCAAGCATCCTTCCACACGATAAAC
>JAIRQI010000051.1 GCA_031256575.1 Coriobacteriales bacterium | reverse complement strand
ATGACATAGCTCTGGCTCTAGCTGCCAGCTCGGTACGAATCTTCTCCCCCATACCTGGTACCTCACCGGTTGGCGTAGAGGTACCGAACGCTGAACGCTCTCTGGTATTGCTGGGTGATGTATTACCCCAGGCTCCCAGTGGCGCCCTGCAACTGGCGATTGGCAAGGACGTCGAGGGAGCCAGCATCGTCGCCAACCTGGCTGGCATGCCCCATCTGTTGATTGGTGGTACGACTGGTTCAGGTAAGTCGGTAGCCATCAACTCGATGATTATGAGCATGTTGATGCGCACAACTCCGGCAGAGGTCCGGATGATTCTGATTGACCCCAAGATGGTCGAGCTGACCAGGTACAACGACATTCCCCACCTCTATGTTCCGGTGGTCACCGACGCCGCCAAAGCTGCTGCTTCTCTGGCCTGGAGCGTCCTGGAAATGGAACACCGCCTGAAGCTGTTTATGGATGCCGGTGTGAAGAACATCGCCGCTTATAACGAACAGGTGCGAAAGACTCGCGCTGAAGCTATTAGTAAGGCGGAGAAAACCGCCCAACGCCAAGCCAGCAAAGCCCAAGCCGCAGCTCAGGAGCAAGCCGCCGCCCAAGCGCTGGCAGCTCAAGCGCTGGCTGCTCAGGAGCAGGCCGCCGCTCAAGCGCTGGCCCAAACTACCGCCCAGGCGCAAGCCACATATGAGCAGGAGCAAGCTCCCGACCTCGGCTTTTACGCAGACCATGCTGAGAATGACTTCATGGAGCTGGAAGAACCGCACGACTTGTTCTACGACCAAGACACCGTTCAAGCAGTCAACCAGCTTACCGACCAAGCAGCCTACCAAGAAACCGACCAAGCTGCCAATCAGCCTGCCGAGATTGAGCTGGAATTACCAGCTGACCTGCCCGAAGAGCTACCTTTAGTAGTAATCGTCATCGATGAGTTGGCAGACTTAATGATTGTTGCTGGTAAAGATGTCGAGGCTTCTGTGACCCGCCTGTCACAGCTGGCGCGGGCAGCAGGTCTGCATCTGATTATCGCCACCCAGCGGCCTTCCACCAATGTCATCACCGGAGTGATTAAAGCCAATATTGTCAACCGCATTGCTTTCAACGTCGGAAGCGGTATCGATTCGCGGGTCATCCTAGACACTACTGGTGCTGAGTCCCTGCTAGGAAATGGTGACCTGCTCTTCTCCAAACCGGAGTATGGCAAGCCAACCCGCATCCAAGGCTGCTTTGTCTCAGAGGCAGAAATCAACGAGGTCACCAGCTTCTGGAAAAGCCAGGGTCAACCTAACTACCACGAGGAGATTTTGGCCACAGCGGTCGGGGGCTTATCCACATATCATGCCGGTAGTATGTATGAGGGAGCAGACAGTGACGATCCGCTGGTCTGGGACGCCGCCGATATTGTGGTCACGACCCAGATGGGTTCGACTTCGACGCTGCAGCGGCGCTTGAAGGTTGGATATGCCCGCGCTGGCCGCATCATGGATAACCTGGAGCAGAAGGGTATCGTTGGCCCAGCCAACGGATCCAAGCCGCGGGAGGTTTTGGTCGATGACATCTTGGACCTGGAATCGTTGAGGGCAATAGAAGCAGCAGACTAAGTCTATTCGGCCACCACCTGGCTGCTACTCTGCCGCCGCCAGGTTGCTGCATAATCGCTACCTGAACTAACGTCAGCCTTGTAAACACCTGGGTACCTTTGTGCATCTAGCTGCAAAGAGTACGCTATTATAGAGCGAAATGTAAAGGAGCTCATGATGGCGGAGACATTCGGCGTAATACTCGCTGAAGCTCGCAATATTAAAGGACTCTCACTGGAGCAGGTCTCGCAGGTTCTTCGCATCCGCCCGGCAATTTTGGCCTCACTGGAACGCGAAGACTATTTTGGCATGCCATTAAAAGGCCATTCACGCAATATGGTCAGTGCCTACTCCCGTTATCTGGGCCTTGATTCCGCTGCTGTAACCGAGCTTTTCTTGCAGAATTACCGTGACTTTGAGCACAGCGAGGCAAATCGCCATCGGGGGGTTCAAAGCATTCCAATTGAACAACATAATCCAACTGGCTCGATGACTCCTTCGGCTGCTCGGCGAGCCCGAGAACAAGGAATCAACCAGAGCCAGGGGCAAGGCGTGCGCTCAATCTGGGACAAGCCGACACCCAGCTCGGAGCTACATGGCGGCTATGACTCGCGTTCTCCGAAGACCGAGCGTTCAGCCAAGAATGCTGCTCGGCGGCGAGCGGTTCAAGGCAGCAGTGGCTCGGCTGTCCGGGCCTCAGACCGGCTAGGTGGCAGCTCTCGTGGACCAGACCGGCTGGGCAGTGGCTCCCGGGCACCTATCACACGGGGAGCTGGCAGTGGCACAGCAGCAGCCATGCGGCAAAACCAATCAGCTGGCAAGTCACTGTCCGAGACTTTGCGAAAGCTAATGACAACCACTCCGCTACCTCTGGTCTTGATGGTGATACTGCTGGTCGGATTGCTGGTTTTCTGGGCTGTGATGGCCAATAGCTGTAACCGCCAAACGGACGATTTTATCCCCGTTCAAACCAATGGCGGAGGGCAGACGGATGATAGCCCTAGCCTGCTGGACGATATTCTAGTCAATCCCGCTGCCCTGACTGATGACCAGACAGCAGTGAACTACGGGCCTTTTAGGTTGACTGTCGAGCCCCAGCCAGGAACTGCTCCCTGGGTGCAGATTACCATTGATGGCACCATTGTCGTATCCGACCCGCTTTATCAATCGATGACTTACGATGTGCTAATTAACTGCGAGATTCAGACTGGCCAACCGGACAACCTGAGAGTCACCCGAGACGGTGTGGTGCAGCAATTCGAGCTAGGTGACAACGGTATCGGTACCTTGCGATTGGAGATACTGGAGCGTCCAGTTAACGATAACACCACCAACACTCCGGCTGACGACGGTGCAAATCCGAGCGACCAAGACCCGGCAACCGTTCAGTGATGCGGGCTGTGATGTTAACAGACTAATGATGAGGAGCTAAAGATAATGGCTAAGGATGAGAGCTTTGATGTTGTGTCCGAAGTCGAGTTGCAGGAGGTTGATAACGCCTACCAGCAGACTCGCAAGGAGATTGCCCAGCGCTACGACCTGAAGGGCAGCAAGGCCAGTTTGGAGTTTGACAAAGGCGCCAAACGTTTCACGCTGCTAGCTCCCAGCGAGTTTGTTGCCAAACAGGTTATCGATGTCTTAAATACCCGCTTCATCCAGCGCAAAGTCGACCTCAAAGCAGTGCGTTGGACAGGCCCCGAAGATGCCAGCGGACTTATGGTGCGGTTTCGAGGTGAATTGGTCGAAGGCATCTCCAAAGAGCTGGCCACAAAAATCAACAAGAACATCCGCGACCTCAAACTAAAACGGGTTAAAGTACAGATAGAAGGGGAGAAGTTGCGGGTCTTTTCAAGTTCGCGAGACGAGCTGCAAGAAGTAATCAGCTACCTCAAAGAACAAGACTACGGACAACCGCTGCAGTACATTAACTACCGCTAGTAATTAACCTGGTTAGAGCAATGATGACATCCACCGAACCCCGCCCCATCTCTGTGGCGTTTATCACATTAGGCTGTGCCAAAAATGAGGTTGATTCGGAGAAGATGCGGGCAGCAGTGCTTGCCCAGGGCTGGCTCTTGACCGACCAGGCAGAACAGGCAGACTGCCTGGTAATAAATACCTGTGCCTTCATCACCGAGGCCACCGAAGAAGCAATTACAGTTATCCTGGAGGCTTCAGAGTGGCCTTCAGTACTCAACAAAACATGTCGGATTATCGTCGCTGGTTGCCTGCCCTCGCGCTATCCTGACCAGTTGGCCAGTGAGTTGCCTGAAGTCGCAGCCTGGTTGCCAGTGGCTGCAGAAAGCCAGCTTGTGCAAACCATCGTCGACTTGTTTAGCGATGCAAGTAATGCAACAGTTAGCGATAGCCAAGCAGAGCTGGGTACATACCCTGAAAGTGAACTCCTTGCTAGCCAAGCAGAGCCGGTTTTAGACCCTGAAAGTAAACTCCTTGCACACCCAGCGGAGCCGGTTATATACCCTGAAAGTGAACTCCTTGCACGCCCAGACCCGGTCGTATCCCCAGGTCAGAAGCTCCATGCGAGTTCGAGCCCGGTCTTATCCACAGCTCTCAGAGTTCCAGCCAGGCGATTGCCTTGGGCATATCTGAAGATTGCCGAGGGCTGTTCGCGGCGTTGTGCTTTCTGTACCATCCCGGATATCCGTGGCCCATTCGTCAGCATGCCTTTGGCGGAGATATTGGTGGAAGCCGACCAGCTGGTCGAAGCAGGAGCGCGCGAACTGGTGCTGATTGCCCAGGACACCGGCCTCTGGCACGAGGGACAGCTGGGTCTACCCGACCTGTTAGAGCTGTTGGCCAACCGCTACACAGACGTCTGGCTGAGGGTCATGTATCTGCAGCCCAGCGCGGTCAGCGACTACCTGCTTGAGGTCATGGCGGCGCACCCGAACATCTGTAACTACCTTGATATTCCCCTGCAACATGCCGCCTCGCGGGTGCTGAAGCAGATGAATCGTAGTGGTAGCGGAGAGGATTTTCTGTCGCTGATTGCCCGAATCAGGCAGACCTTGGATAACGTTGTTCTACGCACTACTTTGATTGCCGGTTTTCCTGGTGAGACGCGCGCCGAAGCCCGTGAGCTGGAGCGTTTTGTAGAGGCTGCGCAGTTCGACTACGTGGGCGTGTTCGTCTACTCTGCCGAGGCCGGCACCCCGGCGGGAGAGCGCCCAGACCAGGTGCCCCTGCGCACCCGACGGGCACGGGCCCAGCGCCTGCGCGACCTGGCTGATACAATCAGCTTAGAGCGCTGGCAGCAACGGGTCGGCCAGACTGTTGAAGTGCTGGTCTGCGAGCAAGAAGACGGCCAACCGGTCGGACGCAGCCAGGCCCAGGCTCCCGAGGTCGACGGCATCATCCGTCT
>JAIRQI010000146.1 GCA_031256575.1 Coriobacteriales bacterium | reverse complement strand
TAAGTCGGGAACCATCACAGTAGCGACGGCGAAGGCGACCCGGGCCACCATGCCTGACGAGTAATTCTTCATGGGTAACTCTAGGAATTCCTCCATTTCAGCAAAGCTGACAATATCATCGAAATTCTCATTAATGAAAGTGCGACTATAACCTAATAGGGCTCCGTTTAGGTAGATGTTCTCGCGGGCTGTCAAGTCAAAGTCAAAACCTGCTCCCAGCTCGATCAAAGGAGCGATGTGGCCTTTGATGGTGACCTTGCCATAGGTCGGTTCAAGCACGCCGGCGATGATTTTTAGGAGAGTTGATTTACCTGAGCCATTGACCCCGACGATAGCGAAAGTGTTGCCTTTCTGCACATCTAGAGAGACATTGGATAAGGCCTTGAATTCTCGATAGAAGAGTTGGCGGGTGACTAGTTTGAGGAGATATTCTTTCAAGCTGCTCAACCGCTCATTGGCGATATTGAAGACCATCGTCACATCTTCAACAGAGACGATCGGATCGTCTTTACTGATGCTTGGCGGCTTGACGGGCTTTTTTGGATTCTTGGCCATTGTTTTACCTATACAAAGAGAATGAAGCGTTTCTGGGTGACTCGAAATACCAGGTAGCCAGCTAGGAAGGTGATAACGGCGATACCCAGACAGACCAGGTTCTCCATTAAGCCCGGTGGTTGCCAAGCTGGTAACCATAACTCCTGGTTGATAAAACAATGCAGCAAGCTGGCAATGTTAGCCTGGACGCCACACATCGTGATGGAGCGAAAATAGGTGACATAATGGTACATCGGGTTGAACTTCATAAAATCAATCATCAGCTGCGGCAAGATGCTTGACGAATAGAAAATCGGGGTAGCATAGGTCCAAGCTGTGAGTACCACTCCCCAGAGGTAGATGATGTCTGCGAAAAAGACCGCTAAAGCTGACAGAAGTAGACTCAAACCGGCGCAGAACAGTGTTACGTAGAACAACAATAATGGCAAGTAGAGCAGATAGATAGTCGGCCAAACTTTAAAAAACGCCATCACGATTACCACTGCAACTAGCGACAAAGAGAAGTTGACCAGCTCAAAGACCACTTTGGCTAGTGGAAAGATCATCTTATTGATGCGAATCTTCTTGATCATACTGGCAGCTGAGATAATGGAACTGGCTCCGATTGAGGTTGCCGAAGACATCAGCGTGAAGAGCGTGGAGCCTAAAATCAGGTAGACCGGGAACGGTTGGGTTGCAGTATCGCCACGAGAGAAGAATGAGAAGATTGCAGCCATCACGATCATCATCAAGAAGGGGTTCAAGACACTCCAAACGACTCCCAAGATGCTACGGCGGTACTTCAGTTTGAAGTCCTTGGAAACCAGGCTGGAGAGGATAAACCAGTCGTTTCGGAGGCGGTCGTTGAATTTATCCATTAGATTGGTTCAGCTTCCTGGAGGGTGGAGTTGGAGGGGAGGATATGGGTGGGGTGGATATGGGAGGAGCGGTAGGGCTAGCTACGTCAGGTGTATCGTTTACGTTGTTTATGCCAGGTGTATCGTTGACCTTGGCTTGCTGGTTTGCTGCATTGTGCCGATAGGTCGGCACCTGCTCAGCCAAACAGTCAATAATCGATTGCTCGTCACCATTCAAGCAAGCCTCCAAAGCTCTCAGCTTAGCCTGGACGGCTTCGGTGCTCTCCGGTACTGCTGTCGAAACCAATATGCCATTGACTTCGGTCGGCAACGTGGTCTCCGAATCCATCAACAGCTCTTCATAGAGCTTCTCCCCAGGCCTTAACCCGGTGTATTTGATCTCGATATCGACATCCGGAGTCATCCCGGAAAGCTTGATTAGGTTGCGAACCAAATCATCGATCTTCACCGGCTCACCCATCTCCAGAATGAAAATCTCGCCGCCTTTGGCCATACCGCCAGCTTGAATGACCAGGCGCGAGGCTTCCGGGATAGTCATGAAGTAGCGGGTGATATCGGGGTCGGTCACAGTCACCGGACCGGCCTCGGCAATCTGGCGCTGAAAGATCGGCAGCACCGAACCGTTCGATCCCAGCACATTGCCAAAGCGAACCGCTGCGAACTTGGTTGGCGAGATTTGGGCGAAGCGCTGGATAATCATCTCGCCCAGGCGTTTGGTGGCCCCCATCACGCTGGTCGGATTGACAGCTTTGTCAGTTGAAATGTGGATGAAATATTGAACTGCGTTGCCGACAGCGGCTTCTGCCACATTAAGGGTACCGAAAACGTTGTTCAGCACCGCTTCGCGCGGATTGTTCTCCATCAGCGGCACATGTTTGTGAGCGGCGGCATGAAAGACCACCTCTGGCTGATAGGTGCTGAAGAGCTTCTCCAAACGTTTTTTATCGCGAATCGAACCGATCTCGACCACGACTGGGATTTCAGGATAGCGGTCGCTTAGCTCTCGTTGCAAGTCATAGGCGGTGTTCTCATAAATGTCAAAGATGATCAGCTTCGAGATACCGACCGCCGCTACCTGACGAGCCAGTTCTGAACCAATTGATCCCCCACCGCCAGTAATTAAGACAGTTCGTCCAGCCAGATAACCACTGACCAACCGGGTGTCTAACACCACCTCGTCGCGCGAAAGCAAGTCTGCCAGCTGTACCTCGCGCAGCTGTACGCCGCCTAGTTCTTCCATACGCAGGTTGCGAACGTTGGGCAGCGTCAACAGGCGACAGTTGGTCGAGAGGCAGATATCATAGATACGCCGCCGTTGATCGGGAGTAGCAGAAGGTATAGCCACAACAATCTGTTCGATGGCCAGGGTGCGAACCAAATCTTGAATCATATCGGTCGAACCGACCACTTTGATGTTATGGATACGCAGGCCGTGTTTGGAGACATCGTCATCCACGCAAGCCACCGGTATACCTTGCATGGAGTAATCTCCTGCTGCCATACGGTTGATGGTCAGCGAACCGGTCTCTCCAGCTCCAACGATCAAGGTTCGACGGCGAGAAACATTGTTCGGCCGTTGGCTGATCAGCTGTTTGCCATGGCGCCAATAGCGAAAAGCAAAACGCGCCCCACCGGTCAGGACGACTAGAACAAACCAAGCCAGTAGATAGACCCGGATGGGCAAGCGGTTTCCGGCGACATAGTGAACGACAGCAGAGACCGGCACCGAAATCACTGTGGCATAGACAATCTGCAGCATCTCATTAGTGGAGGCGTATTCCCGGAGGTTGTTGTACATACGCAAAATAACAAAGATGCCAAAATTGACTACTGCGACAATACCGAAAAGGAAGATCCAGTCAGTTGTGGCAAATATGTCATCGCCTTGACTGGTCCCAAAAGTAGCGAATATGAAGGCTATATAGGTGGCAAAGATGTCCCAGAGAATCAGGAACACCGCCCTCCCGCTCAGCCTGACATTCATCAGATCGCAAACCTCCTGTTCAGACAGTCCATTGTAACATGATGGTAGTTCTTCAGGCTGACAGCTCAGGAGCGATGTTGGCTGACTGTATCGGAGTGATGTTGGTTAACTGTGTCGGAGTGATGTGGAATATATGTGAACGGTTATTATGCTCAGAGCTTGAATGGTGCTTGTCACTGCCGTATTCCAGAACCAGCCTAAGTAATTACTATTTAGCTCTCGCTTTGTATCAGTACCTGAAGTGACTGAGGTCAACCGTCAGCTACTCTCAGCGTGTATACTTTTAGCGTCGAAAGGTCCAGCATGCCGCAAACTGACTCTCCGCAGGTGTCGATACTGATACCAATCTATAACGTCTCAGCCTATCTGGCTGAATGCCTGAGTTCCGTTTTGGCCCAGACTTTTACTGATTTCGAGGCTATCTGTATCAATGATGGTTCTACCGATGACTCCCGGGAGATCATTGAAGAATTTGTACAGAAAGACTCCCGGTTCAAGTTGGTTGACAAGCCAAACTCCGGATATGGTGCTTCAATGAATCGTGGTTTGGATGAAGCCCGGGGAGAATACATCGCTGTCCTAGAGTCTGATGACCTCTTTGACCCCCAAGCTCTGGAGCTACTCTATAAAGCCGCCTCAGATTATCAGGTTGAGGTCGCCAAGGCTAACTGTTATCTCTACTGGTCGGGACCACCTGTTCGCCGGGTTTTACGCCATGTGGTACCCCGCCAGCAGTATCACCGATTGGTAAATCCGCAGATTGAGAATGATATCTTCTACCTGCCCCCATCCGTATGGACAGCCCTCTATCGCCGAGACTTCCTGGAGCAGCACGATATCCGTTTCACCGAGACACCTGGAGCTTCCTACCAAGACACCGCGTTCAGCTTCAAAGTCTGGTTCAATGCCAGACGGGTGGTGTATCTCCCCAATGCGCTTGTTTTATACCGCCAAGACAACCAGGCATCGTCGGTGAACTCATCAGCTAAGGCTAATTGCGTTATAGATGAGTTCGCCGAGATGGACCGTTATATCAGTACCCGAACGATTCCAGACTGGCTTCCGGGTTTGAAAACTAAGATGAAGTTCGATACCTACGTCTGGAACTATGAGCGTTTGGCAATAGACCTGCAGATGGATTTTTTACTGTTAATGTCTCGCGAGCTGGCTCTTGACCTTGAGCAAGGCCGTCTAGACTGGCAGCTGTTCGAAGACTGGAACCTGATTGACTTGAAGCTGATTTTGGATTCGCCAGAAGAGTATCATCGCCAACGCCAGGTAAGCGGCACCCGAAGCAATCTGAGCAAAGCCCGGCACTACCTGCAGACCGGCGGCTTGCCGCTTTTAGCCAAGAAAGTCTGGAGCAAACTATTCCCGCACTATTAAGGGATGATGCGGAGTAGAGCTGTGTGGTAGCGTTGCGTGGTAGGACTGCTGAGCTGAACCGCGCTACAGATATCTCAAAACTATTCTGTTAACGCAATTATTAAACTCATTGATGAGTTCAAAGACTACCATCAAGTTTTGCGATGAAGTATATCTTCTTGATAATACATACGAACTAGTTTTAGTCAGAAGTTATCGGAAAAGACAGTTTGAGTTCAACAGAACCAACTCTTATGCTACCTGGCTTTCAGGATTGCATTAGCTTGTTTACTAGCTTGCTACCGCTTTGCGTGCAACAGGCTACGATAAACGCTAGCTGCCAGCTTGACCAGCGGATAGCAGAAGCGACAACCAGTGAGAAGGATTTTGCGGTTCAATGGCATCTGTGATTTCATTAAGAAGCTGTAATGCTCACGAACTTGAGCTCTGAGCTGCAGGCGCGTCTGTTGTTCATCCAGCTCGACGTTGCAGCCGAACAAGGTCATTTTAACCAGTAAGGTAAAAGGTGAGCGATACTTCTTGGTCAGTACCAAGCGCCGTAAATGCTGGTTAGTTGTGTTGGCTGTCAGGTCATCCAAACGGTCACCTGCATAAAGTAGGTCCAGGTCACGAGCTCTTAATGGGCTCTCACTGATACCGATTGGATTGCTGAAGTAGTAATACTTAGGCTGGTTGCTGAAGACCAAGCGCTTGGCGTTCGATAAAGCTAGAAAGCCCGCTACCACATCCTCATTAATACGCCCAAGGTCAAAACGGACATCGGCTAGCACCTGCCTTTTGTACAGCCGTAACCAAATGCCGAATTCGTTATGTTCAAAATAGTGGATAAGGATATCCTCACCAGTAAAGACCTGTAGTTGCTCAACTGTTTTACGCATCTGATGGCTAGCTGACATAGCTACCTCTAAGACTATCTCAGCAATATCGGCATCCGCTTGTTGTAGCTGGTCAAGCAGGTAACTGTACATATCTGGCTCTATCCAGTCATCACTATCCACAAAGCCAATATAGTCACCACTCGCCCTGTCCAACCCGACATTACGAGCAGCCGAGAGACCGGCATTGGCTTGATGGACTACCTGCACCCGCTGGTCTGTGTGAGCAAACTGGTCACAGAGTTGGCTAGAGCCATCTGTTGACCCGTCGTCAATCAGAATCACTTCTAGGTCAAAATGGCTTTGAGCCAAGACGGATTGCAGGCAGCGTTCCAGATACTCTGCCGTGTTGAAGACCGGAATGATGACCGATATCTTTGCCACATTAGCTCTTTTTGTCGGATGGTTGGGATGTGGTTGGCTTAGCAGGTTGTGGCTGGGTGGGAGCAGGTTGTGGCTGGGTGGGCGCAAGTTGTGGCTGGGTGGGCGCAGGCTCCATTGGTTTTGGCTCTGTGGGTTTTGGACGGGAAGGCACGAAGGAGCGATAGATAGGTCGGCAGTAGCCGTGCAGTAGCCCACCTAATGCGCTAAACCCGTAAGCCAAATGTAGCAGCAGAAAAACGACAGGCAG
>JAIRQI010000119.1 GCA_031256575.1 Coriobacteriales bacterium | reverse complement strand
GCAGTTGCCGGTGAACAGCTCACCACCGACGATTACGATTAGCATCAGGCCGATCGGGAAGATTGCTCCACAAACGAAACGCTGGATGCCCACATCGGCGATGTTGTGCATAGCCACAGCAGAGATTGCTGCTCCAAACGCAATGAAAGCACCGGCGGCGATGCTCAAGAGAGTCATCTTGCCAATCGGCATATTGGCCTTGCCAACCCCAGCGGTAATGGCTACATCGCAAATCTCAGCCGGGGTGTTGTAGTTATTGTTCATCCTTTTTCAAGCCTCCAAAGATTTATCAGATTAAGCGTTAATGCGCTTGGCTGCCTCTACGACATGCTTCATCAAGACAGAGGTAGTCACGGTGCCAACACCACCGGGAACCGGGGTGATAGCTTGGACGATGGCTTCAGCGGCCGCGTAATCAACATCACCGGAGAGCGACCCATCTTCGAGCACGTTGATACCAACATCGACGACAATCTGGCCTTCAGACAGATATGAAGCATCGACCATCTTGGCCCGACCCACACAGGCGATGACGATATCCGCCTGGCGTACAACTCCAGGTAGATCAGCTGTTCTGGAATGAGCAACGGTAACAGTAGCGTTGCGATCTAGGAGCATCATCGCTGCCGGCTTGCCGACAACCAGTGAGCGGCCGACCACGACGGCTTGCTTACCCTTGCACTCCACATCAAAGTAATCAAGTATCTCCATGCAGGCCGCAGCGGTGCAAGGAGCGAAACCGGTTTCGATACCAGCGAATACACCAGCCAAAGAAAGGTCAGTGATACCGTCAATATCCTTGGCCGGAGCCAGCATGTTGCGCACTTTGTCCTCATCGATGTGTTCGGGCAGCGGGCGGAACATCAAGACACCATGCACGCTGTCATCAGCGTTCAGTTTTAAGATCTCGTTGATTAGTGCGTCTTCCGATACATCCAGGGGTAGGATGACATTGCGAACAGCGACTCCGACCTTCTCCGCACGTTTTGTTGCTCCTTTTTCGTAGGAGATGTCATCACCGCGCTCGCCGACACGCAGAATGGTTAAGGTGGGTGATATACCCCGGCTTTGTAGTTCTTCAACATCATTAGCGATGCGTTCGTTCAACGCCTCGGTAACCTCAGAACCTTTGTAAATCATTGCCATAATGCCTCCTTTTTCAGGGGTTGGCTCAGCTTGAAAGACTGCTGAGCTAAGAGATTGTCATATCAGATCGATGATGGTCTAACACGACCTAATGCCTGCGAGGCTTCAGGCTTTGCTTTCAAACCTGAAGTCTGAAAGCAGCCCGAATCCTCGCACACGGTAAGTTACTTCTTAAACCGTGCGGCTACGTCGGCAAAAATGGCATCGGCTTTGGCACAATACTCATCCAGCATGGCGTAGGCTTTAACGTTGATGTTTTCTGCATACTCCCGGTCCTGGAAGGACATGGTGTTGATGAAAACGTTGAGACTGGCAGCCTGGAGGGCAGCCTTACAGGCAATCACACCGCAACCGACATCACTGATGGCAATCGGGGTGCCTTTGGCAGCAAACTCCTCATGAACATCAATAGCCTCGCAGCAGGCTTCCATGATAGCCAGCGGTACTGCGCAGCACTCACGCAGACACTCTTCCATGACCTGGGCCTTATGGGCTTTCTCCTCTTCGGTCTCGCGCGGTAAGCCATAAGCTACCGACAGAGGCTCGAAGACGACTGCATCCTGGGCGACCAGCGCAAAGAAACGCTGCTGCAGTTCATCGGACTTGGTCTTCAAGCGCACCATATCCTCTTCAACATCAGCGAATTTCGGCTTACCTACAGTCAGCGATCCAACCATATTGCCGAGCGCCATACCAATCGCCCCGACCAGTGCTGAAGCACCACCACCACCGGGTACGGGTTCTTTTGAAGCTAAGACTGCGACGAAATCTTCACAGGATAGCTTGGTGAATTCTGTAGTCATGCAAATAATCCTTTGTTCATGCCGGTCTAATCGACTTCAATCATTAATTGATCATCGCATCGATTTTCTCGGCAGCTGGCGAAGGCGGCAGGCCGGGCTCATCGTCAGCATGTCTCTTTGGCAAGCCATTCTGACAAGCGACGATGAACCCGGCACCAACCGTCAACTTTTAAGGTTGCAGACTGCGGTCTGATAACCTTGTAGACGAAGCAATCAACCGAACAGGCCTTCACGATATGCGGATAAGTACTCCATGCAGTAATCATCATTACCCAGCAGGGCATCGGTTGCGAACATGGTAGCCAGCATGTCTTTGCTGAGCGGATCCATGATTGCGCTGTCCATGCCGCCAGCCATCGCCAGACAAAGGAACTGGGTGTTGATGACCTTGCGGTGAGGCATGCCGAAGGAGATGTTGGAGAGGCCACTGGTGAAGTGGACAGTCGGGTTATCGGCCTTGATCAAGGCGATACCTGTGATGAAGTTGCTCAGTGAGTCACCCTTGGTCGCCAAAGTGGTCACCAGCGGGTCGATGAACAGACGGTCGGCAGTGATGCCAAACGTAGCAGCTAGGGCTACCATCTCATTGGCAATCACCAGTTTAGTTGGCGGATCATCCGGAATACCATCATTGTTGCAGGTCAGGGCCACAACATTCCAGCCAGTAGCACCAGCGATAACCGGGAAAATGACCTCGCACTTACCTTCCTCCATCGACACGGAGTTGATCATGCCTTCATCCTTCTGGCGGCCGCTGGCCTTCTCCTGAACATAATTCCACATGTCCACGAGCATCTGGGGATCTGAGCTGTCCAGACATAGCGGAGTGTCAACCGCAGCCAAAACGATATCGATCAACCAGATCATCGTTTCTTTCTCGATCTCCGGGGCAACACCGGCACAGATGTCGATGTAGCTGGCTCCACCTTCGCTCTGACCGACAGCGATCTCCTTGATGTACTCCGCATTGCGGGCGTTGATGGCCTCCAGAGTTTTGGGGATAAAGCCGTTGATCTTCTCGCCGATAATAATCATTAAGTTCTCCCTTCGTTAGTCTTATCTAAGACTTCGGTGTGTCTACTAATCGGTGTCTCTACTTACTGTGAATCTACTTATTGCTGCAAAGCATCGTTCTGAACGCCCCGCTGTCCGCGCGGTGCCAGATAGATACGCTTAGCCGTGTTGTCCCGCTTTTGCGTGTAGCTGCCCCAACCGGAAGTATGGTTCAGCGCCCAGTCATTGGGGACGGTGATGAAGCTGTCCATCTTGTAGAACTCGTTGTATTTCTTCAGGCGATGGTAGGCCTTGAACCAGATGCAGTAACGCTCATTCGGATAGACCTCGCACCAGCCATCGACGGTTCCACCGCAGGGGCCATTGCGCTGGTTCTTCGGGCAACGGCTCATCGGGCAGGTGTAGATAGCCGGTTCCAAACCGCAGTCGCCGCCGTCTTGGCATTCATAGAGAATTGTCTTGGCCAGATGCTCCAAGAAGTGGCTACGATGAATGCCTTTCTTGCGCTCGCGCCAAGCCATGACGCTCTTCAGCAAGGGGAAGAACATCTTGTCTTCAGTCAATACCATATGATGGAAGATACGGCTCAAACCATAGACCGCCATCACCTTACGGTTGCGGACCTTCTCCGGCCGAGAGGCTAGAGAGCGGGTGTTCAACCCGGTCGGCACACCCTGGGCATCCAGTTCTGGCTGGTAGTAGTAGAACCCATCGGAGCGGCCGTAGGATATCTCCTTTGCCCACTCGCGCCATTGGTCCTGCAGTTCATCGGCTGTGTCGAGAATGTAGTTGAAGCCTTCGACGGTGATGCCAAAACCACCGATGTGCACTCCGGCATAACCTAGCCCGCGAGCGATGGCAACCATCTTGGCTGCCCGCAGATAGCGCGCACCCTTGCCCTTATCCTCAGCCTTGGCCTCGGTTTCCAGGGTGGCCATCAATTCATCGTTGATGTAGCAGCCAGCAATGATGTTCTGGCGCATCAGACGGGCCGCCCCGGCATTCAAGAGAAAGATGTTGGCGATTAGCGGCACGCTGAGGCCGTTATCCTCCAGATAGAACTTCAGCTCTTCCATCTTACGGGTGTCGTAGCCGAGCTGGGTGATTACGAAGCGTGACCCGACGACGACCTTTTTCTCGAGTTTGTAATACTGGGGGATAAGTTCGCCTTCCCAGTACTTGAAGGGGTTGACCACAGTGCCAGGGAAGAAGTTGGCTGGCATCTCACGGCTGTCTCCACCGCGCCCCTGCACGACCAGGCCCTCGTTCATGTCTAAAGACATCTGCACCATGTGCACGGGGTCGAGGTCATAGACCGGACGGGCTACTCCAGACCAGCCGCTGGTCTGGTAATCGCCGGACATCAGCAGCAGGTTTTCCATTCCCCAGCGTTGGAGCATGTAGTATTGGGATTGAATCTGATTGCGGCTGCGGTCCTTACCGGTGAAGTGGATAAGGGGCGTGATGCCCTTAGCCCAGAAGTCGGCGGCGAAGCTGTCCGCCAAAAGTGCCGGGTTGCCGCTGGGATTGTCGGTGACAGAGATGGCGTGAGCGCGGCCGGTCTCCCAGATCTTCTCGGCAGTCTCGAATTCATGTACCTGGCCTGGCTCGGCAGCACCACGCCCAGGAATGACTTCACAAGTCACACAGAATTCGCCTTTTTCGATAGCTTCTCTCATACGATTAATCATAGGCAGTCTCCTTGGTTTGACGGTGATTACTAAATGTAACTTGAACAGCAGGTCAGAACAAGGTTACTAGGGCTTTTTGTGCATGATGTAAGTCTAGTTTAGTGTGCAATGTGCATTATGGCCTTTGCGCAGCTAGACTGGCTAATCGTATTTATTGGCGCCTTCTTGGACAGACGGTTGAGTGCACCTTATTCGGCGATTTCGATGAGACTTCAATGCCGCTTTGGCTGGTTCATGGTTGATGCAAGAATTCTAGATTGTTAAATCAAGCTTCCATCATATACAGGGCAACCAGGGTCTGCAGACGCACCTCCGGGTCACCTTCGAAGTCCATCCGCGTGATGAACTTTATCTGGGAAATCTTCGCTGTCAAGGTGTTACGGTGCAAAAACAGCTCGCGGGCAGCACTGGCGATGCGCATATCGTGTTTGAGAAAGACACTCAAGATATGCAGCATGTTGGTCTCATACTTCTCGTCATAGCGTTTCAACTGGATAAGACCGCGAGGGATTATTGATTCTAGAGTGGTGGCTTCTTTGCAGATATTGACGATATAGTCCATGAAATAGTTCTCAAAACGGTAATAGGTCTTGTTGCCATGACACATTGGGCCCAGCTCGCAAGCGGCCACAGCCAACCGGTATTGGTTGGTCAAACCCCAAAAGCCATTGAAGATGTTGCTGACCCCGATGAAGACGTTGAGCTTCTCCAGTTCATGGGTCAAGACCTCCAGAGTCTCCGTTTGGGAGAGGGTGCTATGGTCGGCATTAACGATGAAGACCATGCGATGCTGGTGGACGGTGTAGATGGTCTGGCTGGTCTTGGTGCAGGTGTGTTTAGCAGCTGCTGCCAACAAGCCGTTGGGGTAGAGCGGGTTTAAGGGTACTGCCACGATACAGTAGTAGGCGTTGTCCATTCCCCAAGCGATGCTTTTCAGGGCCGCGTCAGTCTCCTCAAGCACTGTTACCTGGTTGTCGAGAAGCTTGTGCACTTGGACGTCTAACAGCTTGGGAGCAGAAGTGTTCCATTCTTCGTGGAAGGTCATGCCATTGGCAATAAAGTCTGCCAGGAGGGTAATCAAGGTCATGTCGCGGTTTGTGAAAGCTCCACCAATCTCATCAAAAGACAGGGTGCCGACCAGACGGTTTTCGATGAAGATATTCTGGTTCAGGGTGCGATAGCCACTTGGTGTCGGAAGCACGAAAGGAGTGGTGTAGGAATAGGCTTTCTCTTGAAAGCGCTCCAAGGCGTAGACCCCGATGGAGGGGTTGTTGTTGTCAATTACCGGATTTTGGTAGCCTTGAGGTAAGTCGTAAGCGTCTTCGTCAATGTTTGCGAAGATAGTCTGCATGTGTGAGTCAATTAGATACATCGGCCGGCGAATAATCGGGGCCGACAACTCTGCCAGCCGTTTTAATCGCTTCTTGGAGATTAGAGCTTTTTGGATGTGGTTCTCCCAAAGCTCATACATGCTGAAGTATTCGACGACATCGCTGAACAAACGCGTCAGAGAGATTTGCTTGTTCACCCAAATCAGGTTGACCTGTTTATCGAGCAAGGCTTTCGGGGGGTCGCCAATGACAATCAATGAACTATTCTCGACAATGTTGTCGATTCCCTCTGCGTCTAGAACCGAGGCCTCGACTATGTACAGCAGACTACGTTTTGTCTTCTGCCCGTCGAACAGTGCTGGAAAGCGCAATCGTCGCACAGGGTAGTCCTCAACCAAACGAGCTTTAGGCTTGTAGGTTTTTAGGTCTTCGACAATAACATGCAGATTAACTTCCATTGAAGCTCCTTGTCGGCTCAGCTTCTGAAATTTCTCTCAATGC
>JAIRQI010000116.1 GCA_031256575.1 Coriobacteriales bacterium | reverse complement strand
ACTACCAGGCCGGTATGGAGACCATGCAGAGTTTTCTCTACACCGCTCTAGCCGGGGTTAACCTGACTAGCCAGACAGTCGGGTCGCTGGCGAACCTTTTGACTTGTTCTCTGGAGAAGACTGTGCTTGATGACGAGTTGGTCGGCAGGGTACGCCATCTGGTTCAAGGCCTGACCTTCAACGAAGAACAGCTTGGTATGGATGACCTTTTGAATGCTGAGCCCAACACTGACTTTTTGACCAGTGAATCGACCGTCAATCATTTTCGTGACTATTGGGAACCGACAGTCTCGGACTGGCGTTCTATTGACGAGTGGGAAGCAGACGGTCAGCGCAATGTCGTGGACAATGCCCATGACCGGGTAGAGCATATTCTAGGTTCAGCTGCTCCCAGTCTGCTGGACCCTGAGCAAGAGAAAGCCATGGTCGACTACATCAATAGCATCGCTATCTAGAGCCGCTGTCTACGCAGTACCTGCACAGTACGCAAGAGATACACAGGTGGTACAAGCGATAAAAGCGGCACAGGCGGTACAGGCGGTAGCCAAAACAAGCCGGTGTAGAGCCGGTAGCAACCAGTTTTGTGCCGGTGTCAGCCGCTGTAGAACCAGCGAGCAGCTGGGCTAGGGCTGGCAAGCAGCCGAAAAAGGGCTGGCAAAAAGAGCCGGTGGATGAGGGACCCGGTATAAGAAGTCGGTGAAGCGCTGGAATTACACGCGCAGGGCCGGCAAAGAACCGGTAAGTACACTCGAAAGGAGTACTAGATGAGCAACAGTCCTTCTCCGCAAGCAGAAGCAGCAATGCAAAACTTGCGTAGCCGCTTCTTCAAGAAAGGAGTGATACTGGCCATCGCCTCTGGGATGATTTACGGGATATTCTCCGCCTGTATCACCCAAGGCATGGCGGTTGGCCCCTGGGCGGACTGGTATGGTGACAACACTGTCGGGCTTTCGACTTTTGTGATTATTTATGTGCTGGGTATGTTGGGCAGCGGAATCAATGACTTGGTCAGTTCACTGTGGGCGACTGGTATCGCCGGTGTACGGGGCAAGTTCATGGATTTCTTGCGGGTGTTGAAAACCAAACCTGGACTGGTGATGATAGTCTGTGCCCTGATCGGAGGGCCGCTTGCTAATAGCTCCTACATCATCGCTTTGCAGTTGGCCGGCCCAATAGCGGCGACCATCTCAGCCCTTTGTCCATCAATCGGTGCTATCATCGGTCGGGTGCTCTTCAAACAGAAGCTGAACCTACGCATGGGCTGCGGTATCTTAATCTGTCTGACAGCCTCCAGTATGATTGGGTCATTGGCCTTTACATCTGTCGATGTCTCGTCAAACTTCCTGCTCGGGTTGCTATTCGCTTTGATTGCCGCTTTTGGTTGGGGTTTTGAAGGAGCAGTAGGCGGTTATGGCACCACCTTGATTGATTTTCAGATAAGCGTATCGATTCGCCAGTCCATCTCCGGAATAGTGACGATTTTCTTTGCCGTACCGATTCTTTGTGCGGTAGCTGGAAACATCGGGCTATGGCCGATGCTCTTTGGCCAGGCTATCAGCAGCCCGGCAGCGATGATATTTTTCGTAGCCTCGGGACTCTGTTCAGCGATTACCTTTGCCTTCTGGTATAAGGGTACCTCGATGATTGGAGCCGCTCTGTCGATGGCATGCAATGGTGCTTACTCGTTTTGGGTACCCTTCTTTTGCTGGTTGATTTTAGGAGTGTTGTTCGGCCAAGAGGGCTTTGCGCTATTACCGATTCAATGGGCAGCAGCAGTGATTATGGTAATTGGCATCTTTCTGATTGCCATCAACCCGCTGGATATCTTCAAGAAACCTAAGGAGGCTTAAATGATGCCGATGAACTATGCCATCTTGAAGCTCTTTGAAGATGGCCAGACCTATGACGCTGATTCCGTGATGTTTGCCCTGCAAGACAACTACGCTGGTTTTCGCGCTTTCAAGAAAGCCAATGTGGTTGAATCCTTGATGGCTGCGGAGAAAAACGACCTTCTAGAACAGGCTTCCTATGATTTGGATGAGCTAGGTGAGCTGCATATCTACTACCGTGCCACCGAGTACGGAGCGAGCATGATAAAGTCGTATATCAAGTAAGGTTATTGGGGTAGATTTGCAGGGCAGATTTACTGGAGCAAGCTCATAAACAAATATTCGCAGTCTGAGTTTTCACAATACTTCAATAGCAGGTGCCGCAATAGCGGCACCTGTTTATATTAGCCACAAACAATCTGCAATTGTCTGGAAAGCTATAGCATTCATTTCTTGGGCGAACGTGATAGCATGTTAACAAATGGTTAGGGAGCATCAGGGAAAGACCACTGAAAGCTACTCAACCAAAAGGGGGCAATCGATAATGTACAACACTGCTGCAATAATGCAGCCATATTCACGTCATGAACAGCGGTTTCATAACAATTCAATCGTCTAATCGTTATGTTAACCAGTACGACAACAACGCCTAGAGCATTGTTGTTGCATTAGCAATTCGCAGGGGGTCGCAGATGGCGACAGTAAAAACAGCTTATTCTGGCTATTTGGGCAAGCGACAGCGAAAAATCAGGTTTCACTGGGCTTGGTGCATCAATGGAGTAAGTATCTGTATCTGTTCATTATTGATATTGGTGATTCTAGGATTCATACATGCCTCACAAGCCTATGCCCAAAATCCTGAATCACTCAGCCAGTTTCAGCTGGCTTTTGCCAATAGCATGTTCAAGAGCTTGTTATTAGTTTCACTTGGAGGGATATTCATATACTATATATCAACTCAAGATAGGCGCAGGACAAATAACAAGCTAGACCAAGCTCTAGCAGACAGTCTGCCAAAACCGGATACCAACCAGATTGAGCCAGCCTTGATATCGGCTCGTGAGATGGAGTGGCTGCGCCAAGAGTTACTGTTCATGAATTGCATCAACTCAGCGGATTTTCCGCAAGCTACAGACCTATTCATCAAGCTCTTGGACAGTAGTGCCGAAGAACCTCCAGCTTCAGAAGCCCTGCGCTACCGCATGCTCTGCCTCTCGAATATGATGGTCGCGGCGATTGGCCGGGTACAGGTGTCGGTCGGTAATGAAAACCTGGATTACCCAATGCTCTGCCAGGGTATCATCAACAGCCGGTCGCTACCAGAATTACGCGGCAAGGCTTTGGATGTCTTCAGCGTACTGCATGAACAATCCCTGACCCCGAAGAATCAATCCTTCTATAGTCGCATCTCCTGTATCACCCGCTTCGTCCAGGAGCATTACGACGACCAGAATCTCAGTGTCACCCAACTGGCCAACCAGTTTGGACTGAACCCCTCCTACCTTTCGCGTTCGTTTAAGAAGTCCATGAATATCGGACTGGCTGCTTACATTCAAAACGTCCGTGTCGAAGCTGCTAAAGAATTACTGAAAGACCAACAGGTCAGTGTGAAATGTGTGGCTGAGCAGGTTGGCTTCAACAATGCTCTGACCATGAACCGGGCCTTCCGTCGGCAAGAGGGAACCACCGCCGGCCAACTCCGACGAACCGACTTCGACGACATCAAAGCAAGCTAACAAGGCAAGCGAGCAGGGCAAGCGAGTAGGGCAAGCGAGTAGGGCAGCGAGACGGTAGGACGGCAGGGCTGTGGAACGGCAAGCTAGCAAGGCAAGCTAGCAGGGCAGTGGGACGGCAGGACGGCAAGTTTCCCTATACGCCTACTTGCGCGAGTGGATGATTGTGCGCAACGGGCAGTGGTGCGGCAGGATGGCATCTTACTTTGCCGCTCGCTTGTCCGGTAGAATTATCTGCATGTGTTCCCGATTCGGTTCGCTCACCTGCTTAGCTGTATGAGTTAGCTATTTGACTATCCATACCTCCATTCCTCTACATTTATCCTCACAGCCATGAGCTGAAGACTGGCAAACAACCATTGCGGGTTAGCTTGAACGCTCAATGCCAGGATATCCGGAGTTATGTGTTGGAATTTGCGTCTGTGTACGGTTTTCTCCCCATTTAAAGCCTTTTATGGGGAGAAAACCGTGGTTTTCGGGTCTTGGAAGCGTAATCCAGGAGAAAACTCGTACACAAGCGCAATTTCCAACACACAACTGCTACAATCACGGCATGAGTGTTTTTCTTAGTCATGAATCTGCGCTAGAGTTCTGGCGTCAGCCAGGTAGAGACCATAGTTGGCATCGCTTTAGCCAGGAGCGTCGCCGTTCCAAGATGCTGTCGAGCGAGCTCCCGGGTTCTAGGCTCAACGCCATCATTTCTGAGACAGGGCTTTCATTGCCTTTAGATATTCTATTGGGAAGCTCTGATTTACGAAGGCCTATCCCCTTGATACGCCAACATGTGTTTACCCAAGTCACTCCGGAAGCTAGTTTTGTAAGCATCGGAAAAGGGCTGTTTGTCTCCACACCGGAATTCTGCTTTTTTCAAATGGCAGGCCAGCTCTCCTTAATTGAGCTCATTGAGCTAGGGTATGAGCTTTGTGGCTCCTATACGCTAAGTCAGAATAGAGCCCTTAGCCAATCATCAGAGTCTGTACAGAAAACCTCCGATGACTGCATCTACAACCGCTTGCCTTTGACGAATGTCAAAAAGCTTTCAGCTTTTGTGGACAAACTGGCTGGTGTTAAAGGCTATAAACAGTCAGCTAGAGCTCTCAGCTACATCACTGACAATTCAGCTTCTCCGATGGAGACTAAACTGGTCATGCTTCTGTCCCTGCCTTATAAGCTTGGTGGGTTTGGGTTACCGATGCCTACTATGAACCATCGCATCGTCCCTACAAAAACCGCCAGACAAGCCTCAACAAGGAAGTTTTACATCTGCGACCTATTTTGGCCCCATGACAACCTTGCAGTGGAATATGACAGTGCTCTTTACCACACTGGTACAGAGCGAATAGCAAGTGATTCACGACGTCGGAGCGTTTTATCATTGCTGGGTATCAATGTAATCACAGTCACCTCCCATCAAGTCCAACACGGTGGAGAATTGGAGCAGGTAGCTAAACTGATAGCCCAGAAAACAGGCAGACGTCTACAGCATATGCGAAATCCAAAATCACACACTGCTCAGCTCATGCTACGTAAAGCGTTGTTGTGATTTCGCAAAGCCATGACAGCTCTGCTGCACTCCTTTCGTAAGTTGAAGACTCCCTCATGATTCAGCTGGCTTGACAACTCCAAACGTTTGCGAATAGAGTGTTTCAACGCTTGAGCGAGGCGAGGCTGCTTTATCATTAGCAAGCCTTGACAGGCTTTGTCATTGAAGTCAAGTCATCGACTTGCCTCAAGCCCTGTTATCATACTGACATATCTATTAACCAAAGAGCCAGTGTCATCAGAAGGTCGTATAGCGGCTTCGATGACTTGGAGAATTTGAGGAGAAATGCCTGTTTGCCAGTGCGATGAGTCTAGACCGCGGTTCCCAGAACTTGAAGCGGTCTTATCCGAATACTCTTTGATTCGGGGTAGCTTGATTACCATCTTGCAGAAGACCCAGGATATCTATGGCTATCTCTCTGAAGAGGTCATCTATCATATCAGCGAGCGTACCGGAATCACTCCGGCCAGGATTTATGGGGTAGCTACCTTCTACACTCAATTCAACCTACAGCCGACCGGTAAGTACTTGATTCTGCTCTGCGAGGGTACTGCCTGCCATGTCAACAGTGCTCCGCTGATTGCTGAAGCCATCAGCCAGCATCTAGGTATCGATGCTGGCCAGACCACCTCTGACGGATTGTTCAGCCTGAGCGTTGTTGCCTGTCTGGGTTGCTGTTCACTAGCTCCGGTGATGATGATTAAGGATCCATTTGGTGAGGAGACATACGGCAATCTGAGTAAAGAGAAAGCGCTGGCGATTCTTGATGAGATTGCTCTGCGTGACAACCTAGTGGCTGCCAACGACAACCAAGCAGCTGACAACCAAACCGCTGCCCGCGACAACCAAGCAGCCACTCGTGACAACCTAGTGGCTGTCAACGACAACCAAGCGGCTACTCAAATTGACCAACAGGCTGCGTCAGAAAGGCAGGCCAGCAGATGAGGATTGTCGTCGGACAAGGCAGCTGCGGCATCGCTTCAGGTGCCAAGAAGACTGCCGCCGAGTTCCAGCGCTTGCTTGAGGCGGGTGGCTACCAAAATGTCTCACTGAGCAAAGTTGGCTGCATTGGCAACTGCTACCTAGAGCCTATCGTCGATGTCTATGACGATGACGACAAACTAGAAGCCCGTTATGTGCTGGTCACCGAAGACAAAGTGGCGCAAATCGTCGAGAGCCATATCGCTCAAGGTCAGCTGGTCGAAGAGCTGTTGATTTCTCCCTCAGACGAGGATTTTCTCAATGACCAGCAGCGCATCGTGCTGAGGGATATCGGCCTGATTGACCCGGAAGACATCCAGCAATACATCGCCCGCGGTGGTTACGCAGCCCTGCAGAAGGTGCTGCAGTCGATGAGTCCCGATGAGGTCATCGAAGAGTTGAAGACCGCCGGTTTACGCGGACGAGGAGGCGCCGGCTTTCCAACCTGGTTCAAATGGAACGCTGCCAAAGCCAGTCCTGGCGATGTCAAGTACATCGTCTGCAACGCCGACGAGGGTGACCCCGGTGCTTTCATGGACCGCTCGGTGCTGGAAGGCGACCCCCATGCCGTGCTGGAAGGCATCATCATCGGCGGCTACACAATCGGTGCCACCGAAGGCATCATCTACGTCCGGGCTGAATACCCTCTGGCCGTGCAACGCCTGCAGATTGCTATCGCCCAGGCCGAAGAAGCCGGCTGGCTTGGCCAGGATATCTGTGGTAGCGGCTTCAATTTCAGCATCCGCATCAAAGCCGGTGCCGGTGCTTTTGTCTGTGGAGAAGAGACTGCCTTGATTGCTTCTCTAGAAGGTGAGCGAGGTATGCCTCGCCTGCGGCCGCCTTATCCGGCAGAGAAAGGCTTCTGGCAGAAACCGACTAACAT
>JAIRQI010000028.1 GCA_031256575.1 Coriobacteriales bacterium | reverse complement strand
TCAGCATTGACGATAATGGTCGACTCGCCGCCTTCCATGATGGCCATTGCTGAGTTGGTGGTGCCCAAATCAATACCTAGAATCTTTGCCATTTCAGAATCATCCCTTTCTGTTGTAGGAAAATCGATTGATACAGTTTTTCACGTTGTCGTAACACTATAAAATCTAAGTGAACCTATATCAAGTTTTGTAATTGGAATGTTAATAAGTTGCGGAGAAGAGCGAGGTTGGTTTTATGCGAGTATTGATTCTTTCTGTTACAGCTGGTGGCGGGCACCAGGCAGCAGCTGATGCCATCTCTGATGAGCTTCAGACCCATGACGTGAATACAGTGGTGTTAGACATCTACAAGTACATTAACCGGTTTATCTATGATGCTATCGACAAAGGTTATGCCCTCTCCACCCGTTATGCTTCCGATGTCTATCGCATCTTCTACCAGTTCATCGAGAACCGCCATAAAAGGCCAACCTTGGTCCAGTACGACCCAGTCTCTATGGTCAATACCCTCTTGGCACTGCGTTTTGAACGCTTCACCGATAACTTCGAACCGGACTGCATCGTCTGCACTCATCCCCTGGCTGCTCAGATTGTCAACGGACTGAAGGCCCGCGGCAAAATAGCTGCTCCGGTCATTGGAATCATCACTGACTTCACCATCCTGCCGTACTGGGAGGATTGTACGGATATCGAATATATCGTTGTCGCCAATGAACTGCTTTATTACCGGGCCATGAAGAAAGGCTTCGCTCAGGAGCGAATTTTGCCTTTTGGTATTCCAATCAAGTCAAAATTTGCGCAATCGATACATCGGCCTGAGGCTCGCCAACAGTTGGGCCTGCTCCTAGACCAACCAGCTGTACTGCTAATCAGCGGTAGCATGGGACATGGCGACATGGCCGAAATGGTCCGCGAGATACTGGCCAACAGCTTGGAGTTGCAGCTTGTAGTGGTCTGTGGCAAAAACAAACGGTTGTTTAACCAACTGGTCTCGATGAATGGCGGCAGCCCAAAGACCGAACGCCTGATGGTCTTTGATTACACCGACAAAGTAGATTTGCTGATGGATGCTGTCGACTGTATCGTTACCAAACCGGGAGGACTGACAGTCAGCGAAGCCTTGGCCAAACGTCTACCGATGATTTTGGTCTCACCGATTCCTGGGCAGGAAGAACGCAACACTGAGTTTCTCCTAAACATCGGTGCAGCACTACATGTCACCAAGACTTTCTCACTGGATGAAGCGGTCTTCTTTCTCTTTAACAATCCTGGACGCTTACGCATCATGAAAGAGAGTATCGACATGATAAGCAAGCCGAAGTCCGCCAAGACCTTAGCCGATTTCATCCTCGGATTATCCGCAGCAGAGTAACTGCCTGTTTATGCTGACTAGGACAACTTGACAGAGGCCCACTGGCTCGTATCACCCTCCAGCTTGTATTCCCCCACTGGCTCGTATCACCCACTGGCTCGTATCCCCCACTGGCTCGTATCACCCACCAGCTCGTATCGCCTACCAGCTCAATTCACCCGCTCTGCTCCCCCTAAATTAATACGCATTTTATCCAGCTTTGATATTGCCTTTACATACGCTGGTTATGCTGTGCTCATGAAAATAGTGTAACTAGTTTGAGCTTTGGAGGGTAACATGCAGAAAAACGTACACAAGAAGATCGTTACTTGGCTGCTGGCATCTGCTTTGGCTGTGGCTCTGTCTTTCGGAGCTTTGCCATCAGCTTATGCAGACCCAGTAGTATCACCAGGCAGCTTGGTATTTTCTGATGCCGTGATTTCGCCAGGCAGTGACGAAAGCCAGATGATGTTCACCTGGTACACATCACAAGCAACTGGCATGGTATCTGTTCGTATTCAAGGTACCGACGATTTTGCTTTGACAAACACAGTAGGCACCGCTCGCGGCAGCTTGTTTGTTCATAAGGCAGTTGTAAGCGGCTTGCTTCCCTCGACTACCTACGAATACTGCTTTGTTGGAAACGACTACTCAACGTCAGCAATCTATACCTTCACGACCGGCTGCCCCAGTAGCTTCAGCTTCCTTGCAGTTGGAGACCCCCAAATCGGCAGTTCAGGAAACGTTGCCAGTGATACAAGCGGCTGGAACAATACCTTGAACCTAGCCACTACCAACTTCCCAGACACCAGTTTTCTACTGAGTGCCGGCGATCAAGTTGAAACCGCTGGAACCGCCGCACAGTATGCTGGCTATTTGTCTCCTGAAGCATTGAAGTATCTACCCATCGCCAATGCTGTTGGCAACCACGACGCTGATAGCCAGCTGTTTGCTGACCATTTCAACTTGCCTAACCGTTACAACCTGGGTTCTGGTGCTACACAGCTTGACTATTGGTTTGCATACGGTAACACCTTGTTCATGGTTGTCGACTCCAACACCACATCCATCTCCGGGCATAAAGCATTTATGCAAGCAGCCATCGCTGCAAACCCAGATGCTCGATGGACCGTTGTGATGTTCCATCATGGCCCATATGTCAATGCCTCACATCGCTCTGACAGCTACATCAGCAGCTTCCGTACAACTTGGATACCGGTTTTCGATGAGCTTCAGATTGACGTTGTCATTAACGGCCATGACCACAGCTATGTGCGCTCCAATCAGATGCTCGGTAATGTCGCACAGACCGATCAGCTTTGGTTGAATGCTCAAAAGACCGCCGTTCAAGACCCAACCGGTACCTTATACATGGAGCTCAACTCCGGTAGCGGTAGCAAGTACTATGCTCTGACTACAACGACTTTCTTTGTCGCAGCCCAAAACCAAGCTAATCGCCCCAACTTCTCGGTGGTGAGTGTTGATAACAATAACTTCACTATCACTACCTATCAGGTCAACACCAACAATACACTGACGGAGATTGATAGCTACACAATTGTCAAGTCTTCAGAAATTGTTGAGCCTGAGCCAGTCGGATTAACCCTGACCAGTGATAAAAACATCGTTGGTTCTGACCAGTATTTCAATGTCTCAATCTCGTTTAGCGAGAGAATTGAATCAAATGTCATCAACATCGAGCTGACCTTTGACGCAGACAAGTTTGACTTCGCTGGTTACACTCCCGCTGCCGGAGCAACTGTCTTGAAGAGAGAAGCCGGTAATGGCTTCGTCAACATCATGCTCATGGTGCCAAGTTATCAAGCCGATAATCTGGGTACGGTCATGTTGAAAGCCAAACCAACGGTAGGAGTCACCAACTCTGCGATAGCTGCTACCGTGACCTTCGTACTACGTGATTCGAATCTGGACAAGGTCATAACAGTCGCCGACGGGTCATACAATCAAAAGACCAGCAATGCTGGTTCGGACAGCTTCGAGATTGACTTGATTGTTCTGTCCAACCTGATTGACGCCTTCGGAATGACCTCGGACAACCCGGCTTGGGCATCAGTCAGCCACTTCGATTACAACGGTAATGAAGAGATTGATATCTTCGATATCGTCACCGTCGCCCAGATGGTCAAGTAAAACTACCAACCGCTCTTTTAGCCGACTGGGCAGGTCAGACCTGCCCAGTCGGCGTTTTCGATTAGGGAGAAAACTGATGAAACAGGCTCTTCAAGGCAAGCTTAAGAAACTGATTGGCACTTCAGTAATAGTGGTATGTGTACTAAGCGTTATTGCAGCCAGTTGTTTTCTGTGGACTACAAATGGCAACCGTGGCAGCAAGGTATCAGGTTTAATGATTGACTTACCCGATTCGCTGGTGCCTTTGACTAAAGGCTCAACCGAGGTCAATGCCGGTGACACTGTGGTGGTCAGTATTTATGTCGAGAAAATGGATGACGTTTATGGCTATCAATTCAACCTGCATTTCAACAGAGATAAGCTTGAATACAGTCAAGGCTTGTATAGTGACATTGATGAAATCCAAACCATCTTCGCTGCAGAGAAAGACCAATACCTGTTAATCGGAGCGACGAAAATCGGTGATCAGGCTGGCTACAGCGGGCAGCTTGTACAGGTTTGCCATGTCGAGTTCATAGCAATATCAGACTTTACCTTGGAACCAGACTTCACAATGCAGCACATTTCGGTCTCTGAGGCTAACATAGTCACCAGTGACCTGCATTACCTGACAGACACTGAAGGATGGACTGTTAGCGTTGCTGTCAAATGAGCGGAGAGTCTTGTTTGTCTGGCAAACCAAACGATGCCGCTAACAGTATTGAGTCTGATGAAGCTGCAGTGCTTGTACATGCTCCGAACCATCGTAACTCGCACATCGAGATTGCTTTTTTTCTTGTCGTTATACTAATCATGTGTGCAGCTGTCTATTTTGGATTGCACAGCAATATAGAATACTCTCCCTACTACAGCCCAGGAGTGTCTTTCCCAATCGGCCGGGTTGTCGAGATTGTCTCCGACCAAACTGAAATAGACGAGTTCGGTCTACACCGCGGACGCCAGGATCTACGTGTCGAGCTATTATCCACAGAAAAGCGCGGGCAGATTATCGACGTCATAAACATACTGTCTATCGACCATAGTGTCTATCTGCAGATTGGGCAACGCATCGTCGTCTATTACGATCAACAACCTGGAGACGATTACTATTTCGCATCAGTTCAAGGCGTGGATCGATCCTGGACAATATTGGGGTTGATTGCTTTGTTTTTCTGCTTGCTTGTTGCAGTTGGAGGTAAAACAGGGCTACGTTCTGCTTTTGGTTTGGCCTTCACTTTCATAGTTGTCATCTTCTTTCTGATTCCCCTGATTATTCAAGGAGCACCACCGGTCTGGCTATCACTAGCTACGACAGTCGGGATAATCGTTGTATCGCTGCTATCGATGCTAGGTTTTTCGAAAAAGGCCTATGTCGGAATGCTGAGCACGACCACAGGTGTATTGCTGTGCTGCCTCTTCTATACCTTGATTAGTCAAGCTCTGCACATCACAGGCTACAACATCTCAGATATCGATTCTCTGGTAGTCATTGCCTACAATACAAATATCAAGGTTGGTGACCTCTTGTTTTGTGGAGTTTTGCTAGCCTCACTAGGTGCAGTCATAGATGTTTCGGTCTCGGTTGCCTCCAGCGTAGCAGAGCTTAGCGAGACCAATGCTTTGGCTTCGTTTCATCAGCTGTTTCGTTCGGGAGTTCGAATCGGGCGCGATATTATCGGTGCTACTGCCAATACTCTTATCTTAGCCTTCACCGGGTCATTCTTTACAACCTTAGTCATCCTGCGTATTTACGAGATCCAGTTTAACCACCTGATCAACCTTGACGAGATTGCTGTCGAACTGCTCCAGGCCCTGGCTTCATCCTCTGCCTTGATTCTTTGTGCACCAATTACAGCACTGATCGCTGCCCGGGTCTTCAGCAGACGAAAACAGCAGCAGTCTTTGCCAGCCTTCTCTACATCAGATAGTGAAAACAGGGACGCAGTAATCCTTGACATGTGAATAGTATGATTTGTGTATCACTCTTGAGCTAATCTACCATAGAGCAGCCATGCAGCTACAAGTGTGGGTGGGGTCTCCAAAGGCATCGCTGGCAGGAAGAGGAATGCTGTTTGAAAGCAGCGATGCTGCTACCGGACTGAACGCTACTCCAGTTATCCGCAGAACTGGTACAGGCTTTCTACCTGTCAAACGAGTAGCACTTCGCCCCATCACGGATACAGGTGAAGACCTGTTTTCCCCTTCCTGCCTGGCGTGCACGGATCACAGACAGGCCCAAACACCAGACCCATCTGGCTCGTGTTTTATCAGATCAGAGAATTTCTGATGCGATTGATTACATAGTCAGGTTCGTTGTCGAGGTGCAAAAAGAAGTTCACAAATGGCACACCTTTAGCTTCGCAAGCTGCCTTAGCTCCTTTGAAGGCTCGGTTGTTGTACTTGTTATGCGGGGTAAGCATGATAGCTGCTCGAGCGTATCCGTCTTTAATCATCACGAATGTGTAAGGCCGACCTTCGCCTTCCAGTTCAGATACTTCAACAGACTCGCGGATGATGTAGTCAGGAAAATTCTCGCTCAACATGTTTGCGAACCAAGCGTGGTCTTTGAGTTCAACTGTGCTCTTGTGAGTTCTGTAGTAGTTCACACTTTTCTGGTTTGTTACTCCCTGACCTGTCCCTCCCTGACCTGCTCCCTGGTCAGTATTCAGCCAGCCAGTACTCGGAGTATCGCTTGACCAAGTAGGATCAGAACCATCGGGAGCCGGCCAATAGCCGTCCGCAGGCCCTCTTACTGTTCCTTGACCGGTATCCTCCTGTCCAAACAAGTCTTGAGCAAAATCAGCCAGTACTTCTCCGGCCTTCTTCTTTAGTATTCTGTCCAGTATTCCCACAAGGCTCCAATCATTGCAGTTCTTCGATAGCTGC
>JAIRQI010000126.1 GCA_031256575.1 Coriobacteriales bacterium | reverse complement strand
CCCAGGTCATCGATGGTCAATCCGATGCCGATGTCGCGAATAGCTTGGAAGGTCTTGCGCATCTGCTCGCTGGCAGTTATCGCTACCAGTTCGGTGATTTCAAGTTCAATCTCGCCGGGGATAATGACGTAGTGGTCACGCAGACCGGCCAGAAAAGTCACGAAACCCGGGTCCTCCTCCAAATGACGGGGGTTGATGTTGATAGACATCCGCAGGTTGGAGAGATGGCTTTGGCGCAGCTCGGCAAACTCGCGGATTGCTGTGCTGCAGACCCAGCGTCCCAGTTCGCTGGCCAGCCCACACTCACTCATCAGCTCCACTGCGGTGACCGGAGAGATATAGCCCATCTCCGGGTCATGCCATCTAAGCAAGGCCTCGGAGCCGACCACCCGCCCCTCTCTATTGGTCTTGGGTTGGTAGACCATGAAGAATGGCAGCTTGTTTTTTGCCGCTCGTTGCCGCAGGTAGGCAGCGAACTCCCGAGCGAACTCACCAACCACATCGTCTCTGCTAATGATTGGGCCTCCGCGACCGTGAGCGGCATCTTCAGCTGCTTTCTGCATGCTATGAAAACGGCTTTGGCGCTGTTTTAAAACGAAGTTGTGGTGCATTCTGACAAATGGATAATACAGGGCTGCAGAGATTAGAATGCAGCAAGCTTGCAGGATACTGGCGCTGTAGGAGCCGGTGGCGATATAGCCGGAAAGCAGTGGCGGAGTTGTCCAACCTACCGCATAGATAATCGGTGGCACCCAGCCTAGAGAGAAGGCGAAATAGCTGATGATGGCCGAGATTAAGGGGGTGACGATAAAGGGGATGAAATAGACTGGGCTGAAGATAATCGGAAAACCATAGAGCAGTGGCTCGTTGATATTGAAGAGCATCGGAAAAGCTGAGACACGGGCCATCTGGCGGGCCCGCTGCCACTTGCGGCCAGCGATGAATAGCGCAATCAACAGACCGAATGATGCTCCAGAGCCACCAACCAGCCCAAAATGCAGGTAGTAGCCTTGAGCGGTAAAAATAGCCGAGGTGTTCGGCAGCAAATCAGTGACCACCGGCAACAGGTCGAACAACATGAAGTTATGGGCACCAATAAAAGCCAGCAGCTGGGATATCAGAATCATCACAATGACAGTCAGCAGGTCTCCACGTTGCATAAAATCCTGAGCGTAACTTAGTAGTAAGGAGTTCAAATCTGTAGCAGCCAGTACCAGGTCACTAAGCAGCCGCACTAATACAAAAATTACCAAAGTGATAGCTACCGGAATAATTGCGGAGAAGGCCGAGTGCACCATGATATTGGCATCATAACCACGGTATCTGTAGAACCGACGACTGGTTATGCGAAACAATGTGAAGAGGATTTTTGTCGAGGTCAGACTGACCAGCAGGGCCTTGAAAATACCATTGGTACCGATGTTGATGAAGTTTAGGCCACTGTCTTGCCAGACAAAGAGAATCACAAAGCAGCAAAACGAAGTGAACATCGGGATGAAGAGATAGAGCCGCCCATTCCAGGTATCAACGTATTCCAGGGCATAGGAAAGGCTCAGTGAACAGAGCGCCGCTATTGCTATCACACTGAATGTACAATCGGTGATGAGCTGAGCAAAGTCACCTAGCCTGCCATCAAATCCGACTGCCAAAAAATCCTGAAACCCGGGAATCGGCAGGTTCAGGAAGGCTAAGGCAATCGCACCAATCGTGAAAAACGGGACTAATCTCAAGAAAGCCGCATTGATGACCTTGACCATGCGGCGTTCAGCAAAATTGTCGGCAATATTCTCTAGCTTATCCAGCATAGACTATCTGCGGTGACCGCCTCTCCCCTGATTCGGTAACTCAAACAAAGCAAGAGTCAAGTATAGCCTACTGGTTTATATTTATAACTCCGTGATATCCGACCCGGTGCGCTGCTGGGCCTTCTTTGCGGTACGCATCAAGAATTCAGCATTGGTCTGAGTCTGTTTCAGACTCTTAATCAGCATCTCCATGGCTCGTTCAGTGTTGTTCATGTTCGCCAGGATGCGCCGTACAGCCCAGATTAGCGGAGATTCCTGGCTGTCTAGCAGCAGTTCTTCTTTACGGGTTCCTGAAGCAACCGGATCGATGGCTGGGAAGATGCGACGGTCCGCCAGATCGCGGTCTAGGCGCAGCTCCATGTTGCCGGTGCCTTTGAACTCCTCAAAAATCACCTCGTCCATCTTGGAGCCGGTATCAATCAAAGCTGAAGCTAGAATGGTCAAGGAGCCACCATCCTCTATATTGCGGGCGGCACCCAAAAAACGCTTGGGAGGATAAAGGGCTGTCGAATCAACACCACCTGAGAGTATACGGCCACTGGCTGGTTGCGCCAGGTTGTAGGCTCGAGCTAGACGAGTGATGGAGTCCAACAAAATCACCACATCGTGGCCGATCTCAACCAGGCGCTTAGCCCGCTCGATAACCAGTTCGGCTACGGTGATATGGTTCTCCGAAGGCATGTCAAAAGTTGAGGAGACCACCTCACCCTTTATTGAGCGCTCCATGTCGGTGACTTCTTCCGGACGCTCGTCGACTAACAGGCACATCAGGTGCACATCAGGGTTATTGGCGCTGATAGCAGCAGCGATGTCTTTTAGAATGGTGGTCTTGCCTGCTTTCGGAGGCGATACGATTAGACCCCGCTGACCCATGCCGATTGGTGCAACTAGGTCGATAGTGCGAGCTGTGATGGTGTCCGGGCCGTGTTCCATCAACAAGCGTTGATCGGGATAGACCGGAGTTAAATCGGCGAAACGGCGACGGTCAGCAGCAGCTTCGACCGGTAAGCCGTTCACAGTGTCAATGCGATG
>JAIRQI010000003.1 GCA_031256575.1 Coriobacteriales bacterium | reverse complement strand
CATTCACCGCTGAGGTCAAAGATGAGCTGAGCCGGATGATTCCTGAGAATCTGACCGGTGGCCAGGCGGAGTTGGCGGCACTTATCCACATCCAGGGCCGAATCTCTGGGACTTATCGTCTGGAGTTGATTACAGAGACTGCAGCGGTTGCTCGCACCATCGTGCGCCTCTTGCATGGAATCTATCAGCTGAAGACCGAGATTAGCACCCGCAAGAGCCCCTTGCATAAAACCTTCAGCTACCAGATTACTGTGCCTGCCCAGATTGGTTTAGAAGAGGCATTGATAGACTTAGGTATCATCAACACCCAGGGGCAACAATTGGGCATTGACCCCCGCTTGGTGGACCGTGCGGAGAACGCTGCGGCCTTCTTACGGGGGGCCTTTCTGGGTGGCGGGTTCATCTCTAACCCCCAGGGAGACTTTCATTTTGAGCTCAGCTGCCCGACCCAGGCCTTGGCCAATGGGCTGGTGGCTTTAATGGTTTCGCTGGGCATCCCGGCTCGCTCGGTCAGCCGTCGCAATGCCTGGCAGGTCTACTTAAAAGGTGCTGAGGCGATTACTGATTTTCTAACCTTGGTCGGCGCTCACTCCAGCCGCCTGTCGATGGAGAATGTGCTGGTCACCAAGTCTTTACGGAATGATGTGAATAGAAGGTTGAATGCAGAGATGGCGAACCAGGCCAAGTCGATTGATGCCTCGCTGGAGCAGATTCGGGCTATCCGGCTCTTGGCAGAGCGACGCGGTTTGGACAGCCTGCCTGCAGCTTTACGTCAGCTGGCAGAACTGCGTCTGACACACCCGGAGGTTTCATTAAGGGAACTAGGCGAGCTGGCCGACCCTCCGCTTTCCAAATCTGCCGTTTACCATCGGGTTCGCCGCATCGACGCTATCGCCCGCGAACTGCTTCAAGACATCGTTTCTGAATCGGGGCTTCAAGACATCACTCAGGAAGCGGAGTCTGAAGACTTCTCCCAGGAGTCGATTCACATAGCTGAACGAACTAGCGAACCGGACTGGGCTTCCCAGTCCGGGCCATGACTGGCGTGTCCGGTCGGAAGCCAGCTGGGCTAATCCAGCCTAGTAGACCTGGCTGGGATATCCAGTCGGCGGCCGAACTAACACGCTTAGCCGATAGACAAGGGTTTTATCCACATGAATACGAAGGGAGCAGGAATGACGATTAAGGTAGGAATCAGCGGTTTGGGGCGAATTGGCCGTTTGGCTTTGTATGCTTTACTGCACGACCCCGATTTTCAGGTGGTCGGCATCAACGATTTGAGCAAGGCTGAGGCTATGGCGATGCTGCTTAAGTACGACTCGGTGCATGGGCGGCTCTTCGCTGAGGCGCTGCCAGTGGACGGGGGCATTGTTTTGGATGGTGTCTTTGTCAAGGGCCTCTACTCCCATCGTATCGACGAGCTGGATTGGGCAGCGCTGGACTGCGACCTGGTTATCGAAGCCAGCGGTTACTACAACGACGCCACGCAAGCCCGGGCGCACATTGATGGCGGTGCCAAGAAGGTCATCTTGACCGCTCCTGGTAAAAACGTCGATGCCTCCTTTGTGATTGGGGTGAATGACGAGCTCTACGACCCGGCTACACACCACATTGTTTCAAATGCCTCCTGTACTACGAATTGTCTGGCGCCCATGGCCAAGGTCTTGCAGGATAGCTTTGGCATTCTACGTGGATACATGAACACAATTCATGCTTATACCAATGACCAGCGCATACTGGACGGCTCCCACAAGGACTTGCGCCGGGCCCGAGCGGCTGCGCTATCGATTATCCCGACTACCACCGGAGCGGCTAAGGCCCTCTCCGAGGTGATTCCGGAACTGAAGGGTAAGCTGGACGGCTTTGCCACGCGGGTACCCACTCCGGATGCCTCGATGGTTGATTTGACGGTTGAGTTGGGGCGTTCAGTCACTGTCGAAGAAGTCAACGCGGCTTTCGCCGCCGCCGCGGCCGGGCCTATGGCGGGCATTTTGGAGTACTGCACGGACCCGATTGTTTCGGTCGATGTCATCGGCAATCTACATTCCGCGGTCTTCGACGCCGGCCTGACCATGGTCTTGGGTGGTAACAACAGCCTGGTCAAATGCGTGGCCTGGTATGACAACGAACGGGCTTACGCCCAGCGAGTGGTTGACTTGGCCCGGATAATGATGACCCGTTGACTTGGGTCGGCGTGACCTCTGCTGGGAGTGTTTTTTGTATGTGTTGGATTGCGCTGGGAGTGCTCTGGGAGTGGTCTGCTCTGCTGTTAGTCTGCGCGTCTGAGTTCGCGTTTTGATTTGCGTAGTACTTAAACTGGTCTGAAGGATGAAGGGATTTTGATGAAGCTGGTGAATGAGGCTGACCTAGCTGGAAAGCGGGTATTGTTAAGGGTTGATTTTAATGTACCTGTGGATAAGGACAAGGTTGTCGATGACACCCGTATCCGTTCAGTACTGCCGACCTTGCGCTACCTGATTGACCATCAGGCGCGGGTGATAATCGCAGCACATCAGGGCCGGCCGAAAGGCCAAGGCTACGAGCGGGCCTATACCCTGGCTCCGGTTGCTCAGGCTTTAGGTGAGTTGCTAAAACAAGATGTACGCTTGACCCATGACCTGACCGGTATGCAGACGATTGCCGATGTCGAAGACTTGAAGCCCGGTGAGGTCTTGATGTTGGAGAACCTGCGCTTTGACAGTGGAGAA
>JAIRQI010000106.1 GCA_031256575.1 Coriobacteriales bacterium | reverse complement strand
CCGCTTGTCTTCAGTCAACAGCCGGAAGAGGTCGCCAGGCTGGTAGAAGCAGTCGTCGTCGAGGTAGGCATCGTAGTGGTCGATGGCTCCAGAGATGGGCAATGGCGGCTCTTTGAACTCTGGCTGGGGCTGCCATTCACCGTAGCTGTTGGGATGATAGCCGCGGGTTGCTCCATAGTTGCCATCGACCCGCATCAGGCCATCGCGATGGTAGGCATGCACCGGCACCTTGGCGGCATTGACTGGAATCGAGCTGTGGTTGACGCCAAGGCGGTAGCGCTGGGCATCGCCGTAGGCGAACAGGCGCCCCTGCAGCAGCTTGTCCGGCGAGAGGCCGATACCGGGGATGATGTTGGTAGGGTTGAATGCCGCCTGCTCGACATCGGCGTAGTAGTTCTCGGGGTTGCGGTTCAGCTCCAGCACACCGACCTCGATTAAGGGGTACTGGCTATGGCTCCAGACCTTGGTGATATCAAAGGGGTTGTCCGGGTGTTGAGCGGCTTGGGCCTCGGTCATGACCTGGACGTACATCGTCCAGCGAGGAAAGTCGCCGTGCTCGATGGCTTGGAAGAGGTCATTCTGCGAGCTTTCGCGGTCCGAGGCGATGATTTCTGCAGCTTCCTGGTCGCTGAGGTTCTTGATACCTTGCTGGGTCTTCAGGTGAAACTTCACCCAGACCCGCTGGTTGTTCGCATCAATCAGCGAAAAGGTGTGGCTGCCAAAGCCATGCATATGGCGATAACCGTCCGGAATGCCCCGGTCGCTCATGACGATGGTGATTTGATGCAAGGCTTCCGGCAGCATTGTCCAGAAGTCCCAGTTATTCTGGGCTGAACGCATATTGGTCTTGGGGTCACGTTTCACAGCATGGTTCAAGTCTGGAAAATGAATCGGGTCACGGATGAAGAAGACCGGGGTATTGTTGCCAACCAAATCCCAGTTGCCTTCTTCAGTGTAGAACTTGATTGCAAAGCCCCGGATGTCCCGTTCAGCATCGGCGGCGCCACGTTCTCCTGCTACTGTGGAGAAGCGCACGAAGACTTCTGTCTGTTTGCCAATCTCTGAGAATAGCTTGGCCCTACTGTAGCTGGTGATATCCTGGGTCACCGTGAACTGGCCGAAGGCACCACTGCCTTTGGCGTGCATCCGCCGTTCGGGTATTACTTCGCGGTCAAAATGCGCCATCTTCTCTAAAAACCAGATATCCTGTAGCGCCATCGGTCCCTGAGGACCTGCTGTCAGCACATCCATATGGTCGCTTACTGGCGCTCCGCTTTCTCTGGTCAGTTTGTGTTCGTTTTCAGTCATGTCTGCTCCATTCTATTGATGATTGCATGTTTCCCCTTGTGTTCTCTCAGACCCGTTTTACTAGCTCAGACTCTCCTAGCTTGCTCGACCAGTGTCAACAGTGAGGCGGAGTACTCCAAACAAGACACCAGCCGGTGGGCGTTCTGTAGATTGTCTGCCAGGGCAAACGGCCCATGGCCGCGCACTACTGCCAGCATGCTGCCATGGCGAACCAGGTTTGCCATCAGTGTGGCTACCTCGTCGGAGGCGATGGCTTGAGCAGGAGTCAAGACCGGTACCGACTTACCCAGCACATAGCTGCCCTCGGCATCGACCGGCAGAATGGAATCTTTTTGCAGCGAGTGGTAGGTCGCATGTAGACTATGGGTATGGATGATTGCCGCTTCTGTGAAAGCGCGGCCTTCATTGGCCAGCCGCTCCGCTAAGGCCTGATAGATGGCCCGATGTACTTTCAGCTCAATGGAAGCGCTTGCATCAGCTTCCGAGACCTGCCAGCCGACGCCGACAATGTCATTGGGGCCGATATGCCCCAGACGGGTGCCGGTGCGGGTAATCCAAATCTGCTTGCCATCAGACACCGACATATTCCCACCATGGCTGGTCACTTGAGCGCTACGAAAAAGGTCGCGACCGACCTCGTTGAACTCTTTGATGCGGGAAACGTTGGTCGCTGCCCCACTGGCAGCTTCCGAAACAGAATCCGCCGCTGTACTGATACCATCCAGGATGTCTTTGGTAAACCTATCGAAGTCGAAATCAGCCATCGCCACTCCTCCCCAATATTCAGCTGACTCGCGCAAGCCAGCTTATGCAATAATCATCAACTATAACGGAAACTGCTGAAAAAGAAAGAGTCAGATGTCTGATAGCCTAACAAACAACCCGCCCCGCCCCCAGTTCCCACTGCGGGCTGTCGTCACCGCTGGCATGCCCTACGGCAATAAGGGGCTACATTTCGGCCACATCGGCGGCGTGTTTATCCCCGCTGATGTCTTTGCCCGCTTCTTGCGCGACCGCATCGGCGCCCAGAATGTCTTGTTCATCAGTGGCACCGACTGCTATGGCTCGCCGATTGATGAGGGCTACCGCAAGTTGGTCGAGGCTAATGAGTTCAGTGGTAGCATCGAGGACTATGTCGAGAGAAACCACCAGGCTCAGTTTGATTCATTGCAAGCCCATGATATCTCCCTGGATATCTACGAAGGCAGCGGCCTCGGTTCAGCCCGCGCCTACCACCTGGCGCTCACCCGGGAGATTTTTCAGCGCCTCTACCAGCATGG
>JAIRQI010000174.1 GCA_031256575.1 Coriobacteriales bacterium | reverse complement strand
CCGAATTCTGGTGACGACCTTTCAAAATCCCTGGAATGCGGTGGTTCGCTTTGACGTTGGCGACCTGATTCGTCTACATGGAACAGGTCAATGTAAGTGCGGACGCTCAGAAGGCATGATTGCCGAAGCGGTCGAAGGGCGGGTCTCCAACGCTACCTTCACGACCAGCGGTGGACTGGTTACCACCAGGGCCTTAGACCAGGCTCTGGATGTGATACCAGGAATTCGCGATTACAACCTTGAGCAGATTAGCTCTAGCAAGTACAATCTGCAGTTGATGGTCAAAGGCGAGGAACAAGCAATCACACAACTTGCTTCAACCGCGCTGGCTAAGCTCTACGGCGACGATGGCCAGTTCACCATACAGACCTTGGATAATCTGCTGCCCGGGCCGGCGGGAAAATTCCGCCGCAGCCAGACATTGCTAAGCTTCGACGAGAAAGAGCTATTCCAATGAGTGATATTAACCCAACAGTCACTTCTCCCCAGCAATCCGAGCCTGCTATTCTCTATGCCGGTGGTCGTCCGCGCAATCCAGCTGGAGCTGCCAAGATGTTCGCCGCCGCTTTTGCTGGTCTGGATAAGCCCTTGGTTGCTTACGTCGGAACGGCTAATGGTGACAGCCTGCCCTTCTTTCAGATGATGAAAAGCCAGTTGATGGCCGGAGGTGCGGGCAAGGTGGTACGGCTGCGCTTAGCTAAGGATAAATCCGACATCGAGAAAGCCATTGACATTCTGAACCAGGCTGAAATGATTTTCTTCTCTGGCGGAGAGGTCGAAGACGGTATGGTTTGGTTGAAGAAGCATAACCTGATTGGGCTGCTGCACGAGCTTTATCAACAGGGCCGACGCTTTGTCGGGGTCTCAGCCGGTACTATCATGCTCGGCAGCCACTGGGTGCATTGGGATGTCGAGGGTGATGACGATACCTCCTCATTGTTCGACTGCCTGGGTGTCGTACCCAGGCTCTTTGATGTGCACGGCGAGTCTGAGAACTGGGTCGAGCTGAAAGCCGCTTTAAAACTACTGGGAGACAGTGCCATGGGCTACGGCCTCTGCAGTGGTTGTTCAATCAGCGCAGACAGTCAAGGAAACCTGCAAACCCTGGAAGGCGAGCTGCTGGTCTTTGCCAATCAAGCTGGTGTTATCAACCAGCTCCCAGGTTGACGGGTCGATAGTGAGTGCCGATTCCCGGCGCCAGTTACAGGTAGCCATTACCTGTAACACCAAGGCCAAGAGTCAAGCGAATAGTTCAGCGGACGGTGTTATGCTGCTGCAAGAACCTCTCGCTGACCGGGAGCTCCCGGGAGTTCTAACCAACCAGGAGCCATCAGGTCTTCTCCCCATTCAGACCAGCCGAGAGCTGATGCCTGACCTGGATGCAGAATTCGACGAGCCAGAGACTATTCAGGCGATTGCCAAGGCAATCGAGAACGCCGGCCATAAGGTCCGGGTCATCGAAGCCGACCAAGATTTGCCGCTTCGACTGGCCCAGGACCGTCCGGATATCGTCTTCAACATCGCTGAGGGTTTGAATGGCCGTGGCCGCGAGGCGCAGGTTCCGGCGATTCTCAGCTACTTGGGTATTCCTTATGTTGGTTCGGATGAGACCACCATGGCCCTGACCATGGACAAGGCACTATGCAAGCGGCTGCTATCGACTTATGCGATTCCTACCCCCCGCTATCAGCTGGTCAGCAGGGCTACTGATTTCGTCGATGAATCGTTGGGCTGGCCGCTGATTATCAAGCCGAATGCTGAAGGCTCCAGCAAGGGTATCTCCGACATGTCAATCGTTGATGACCATGCTAGCCTGCGGCAGCTGCTGAGCGAGAAATTGGCCCTCTACCAGCAACAGATGCTGGTAGAGCAATACATCACTGGCCGCGAGTTCACGGTCGGTATCCTAGGCAACGGTAATGACCGGCGGGTCTTTACCCCGATGGAGGTCATATTCGCCGATCCGCATCACCAGATTTACAGTTTCGAGGTGAAGCGGGATTATCGTCGTTTGATTGAATACGCCTGTCCACCCGACCTGACAGCTGCCAAGCTGTCAGAAATCGAAGAGACCGCTTCGGCAATCTATTCGATACTGGAATGTCGAGATTTCGCCCGTATCGATTTTCGTATGGATAAAAGCGGACAGCTTTATTTCATCGAGATAAACCCCCTGCCTGGTTTAGCTCCGAATTACAGCGATTATCCGATGCTGGCTGAGTTTTGTGGAGTAGACTATGAGGCATTGATTCAGGCAGTCCTAGCTGCTGCATTATCCCGATATCAACTGAACTGATTGGCCAGTGAACAACATGAATGATAGGGTCTTTAAGCATTTCGCTCTGTCGTCCGATGACCCCCGTTGGTCGGACTGGAAGTGGCAATATGCCCATCGCATCACTGACGTTAAGACCTTGTCCGATACTATCACGCTAAGTGACGCTGAGGAACGGGCTATCGAGCGCTGTCTGGATGATTTTCGGATGGCTATTACTCCCTATTTCGCCTCTCTGATTAATCCGGATGACCCGACTTGCCCGATCCGCCAGCAGGTCGTACCGTCCATCAGCGAGACTGACTATTCGCCTGATGAGTCTGACGACCCATTGGATGAAGAAGCCCATAGCCCGACAGAAAGCCTGGTACACCGCTACCCAGACCGGGTGCTCTTTTTAGTTACCCGCCACTGTGCCTCATATTGCCGGTTCTGCATTCGCAAACGCCATGTCGGCGAAGAGGATTTTGTAATCAGTCCCACCGAGATTGACCGGGCGATTAAGTATATCCGTGAGCATTCGGAAATCCGTGATGTCTTGATTTCTGGCGGCGACCCATTGACTCTGGTCGACGACGATTTGGAGAATATCATCGCTCGGGTTAGAGCAATCAATCATGTTGAGATTATCCGCATCGGCACCCGGGTACCGGCTTTTCTGCCGATGCGTATCGATGACAAGCTGCTCACTATGCTCAGAAAATACCATCCGCTTTACATCAATGCCCATTTCAACCATGTCGCAGAGCTGACTGCTGAAGCCCGTCGGGCCTGTACCGCTATAGTTGATGCCGGTATCCCCCTCGGCAACCAGAGCGTCTTGCTGCGAGGTGTCAACGACAACAGTACCACGATGCGGGAGCTGATGCTAAAACTGGTGCAGACCCGGGTACGTCCCTATTACCTCTACCAATGTGACCTCTGCAAAGGCTGCAGTCATTTTCGCACCACAGTACAGACCGGCATCGAGATTATCCGTAATCTAACCGGCAATATATCGGGCCTAGCAGTTCCCCAGTATGTAATTGATGCGCCCCAGGGTGGTGGCAAGATACCCATCAATCCTGAGTATCTTTTAAGTATTGACGACCAGCAGGTCGAGATGTTGAATTTCGAAGGACAGCTCTACCATTACCCACAACCTACCAGCGCTGGGCTTGCCTGAGAGCTTGTTTGAAGCAGGTTTGCAACTCATGTTGCCTTAAGAAAGCAACCTGCTCCCGCTGGCTTACGACTCATGTTGTCTTAAAAGCAATCCGCTCCCCCTGGCTTACAACCCATGGTGTACTAAAAAGCAATCCGCTCCCCCTGGCTTGCGGCAAGTCTAGGAGCTTATGAGAGGCTGTCTAGAGGTTGGTCTGCGATTGTACGCCAGTACAATCGCAGACTTATCAGTTGAAGCTCAAGCTATCCAGGCGTTCGAATATCTGGTCGACGTTTTTCAGAAAACCTAGGGGATTGAATACTGTCTCCAGCTCATCTGCTGTCAGCGGACAATCTGGGTCTGCGGCTAGCCGTTCTCGCAGGTCTGCTCCGGCTTGAGCGGCTTGGATATCTGCCCAGACAGCCATGGAGTTTCGCTGGACGATTGAGTAAGCGTCTTCGCGCGACAAGCCCTTATCCACAAATGCTAGTAATGCTTTACTGGAGAAGACCAGCCCGCGGGTGGCAGCCAGATTTGCCAGGCAGCGCTCAGGGTAGACGATTAAGCCCTCGACCAGCCAATGGGCTTTGCTCAGCATGTAGTCCAGCGTTATGAAACTGTCGACCAGAGCGACCCGCTCGGCGGAACTGTGCGAGATGTCCCGTTCGTGCCAGAGGGCTACATTGTCCAGGGCTACCTGGGTGTTGGCTTTTACCAGCCGAGCCAGCCCGCATAAGCGTTCAGCAACAATCGGATTGCGCTTGTGGGGCATGGCTGA
>JAIRQI010000129.1 GCA_031256575.1 Coriobacteriales bacterium | reverse complement strand
GCCACAATCTGCTCCTTGATTCTGTCTGCGATGTCAACTGGTTAAAGTTTACCACGCCTAAAACAGAACGCTTTAGGTGAGCTGCATGACTAGCAGCGGTGATTGGTAGTTAAGAATCCGATTTTGATTTCATTAAAAGTCGAGATGATTTGTGTTGTCGATAGCTTCAACTACACTGAGCCGTAGGTGCTTACTACTCACTTGAACCGAAGTATTTGCATTTCGCTGTTTCGATACTCTGATTACTATTGTAGTATCGCTAGTTTCGTTCTACAATATCGTTCTACGAAACGAAAGGTTGCCTCTTGGAAGACGTATTCGTTCATCCTCATGCATTGAAACATGGGTTATCGGAAGAAGATATCTTGTTCGCATGGGCAAGCTTTGTTCGTAAACAATACCGTAGTTCACCCGAGGAAGACAAAGTACTTGCGGTAGGTTATGACATGTCTGGGCGCTTCATTCAAATGGTTGGAAGAAGCGGAGCTTCAGGAATCCTAATCTATCACGCAATGACGCCTCCCACAACAAAAGTCCTGTTAGAGCTTGGCTTGTCAAGGAGATGAATGATGAAGACACCTGAAGAGCTGGAAAAACTGTTTCACATCACAGCCGATGATATCGAAAGGTTTTCGCTACCATGGGAAGCAGGAGAGGTAGAGGGTATAGCTGCCGGGCCAATTATCGTCGGTCGGCCTCTGAAATTTGGAGAAGAACTGCGCCCGATTGGTTTTAAGGAGACTCCCCGAAAAATCGATGCTATTGATAAGCGAGCTACAGCTTTAGGAATGAAAAGGTCTGATTACCTGCGTTGGCTGGTAGACAAGGACTTGTCAGCCGTTTGATGAGCGGTAGCCCTGGTGTAGGGCGGCGGCTCCAAAGAGGAAGCTTTTAACTGTTACCTCTGTAAAACCGCAGACTTCCATCAAATCGGCTAACTCAGTTTTGGATAAGAACGCCTCAGTGGAGTCATTCAACCACTGATACTGCTGGCGATGGCCGACCACCAGAGCGGCTAGGTTGGGCATGATGTACTTGAAGTAGAGTTTGAAAAAAGGCTTGATTAGCGGAGAGGTTGGATACGAGGCTTCTAAGCAGTAGAAGTATCCTCCTGGCTTCAGCACCCGGTAGAACTCTCGCAGTGCGGCTGCATAGTCAGGTAGGTTGCGCAGCCCGAAACTGATAGTCAGAGCATCGACGCTAGCATCGGCATAGGGAAGGTCGAGGGCATCGCCTAGGATAAAGCTGGGTGAAGCAGTCGTCGCTGGTAGAGCAGCAGTACGCTGGTGGGCGATAACCAGCATGTTCTCGGAGAAGTCGATTCCGGTAACTGTTGCTTCTGGGAGCGCTGCTGCCAGAGCAATGGCAATGTCACCGGTGCCAGTTGCGACATCCAGGATAACTGGGGAGAAGACCTGAGGGGTTGCAGGTGATGCGGGTGGAGCGGCTGGAGCTGGTGATACGGGTGATGCGAGCGGCGAGGCTGGTGTGGACGATGCGGCTGATGTGGACGATGCAGCTGATGCTGGTGATGCAGGTGGAGCTGCTGGTGCTGCTGGTGCAGGTGATGCGGGTGGTACAGTTGATGCTGGTGACGCGAGCTCTGTAGGCAGAGCGGATGATGGGTCGGCTGGCATATTGCTTACAACGGCGTTGACCAGCGCTTTCTTCCAGTTGCGGTGCATGCGGAAGCTCTCGACATCATTCATCTTGTCGTAGTCGTCGCTAATGCTCTCGAAGACCTGGTGTACAAAGGCTCGCTTTTCAGCAGGGGTACGGGCTTTAGATTCAGTCAGGTTTACTGGTTTAGCCAAGGTTTCTCAAGCTCCGATAATCCCGCAGATTAAGAGTCCCCCTGCCCAACAGGAATTAACCAGTAGGCACCAGAGGCTGATGTTACCCATCATCCGGCGGCGGTTCTCTAATGAATAGGGGCCGCGGCTAATCAGGTTCAGCCGTCCATAACCAGCCAGAGCAACTACTCCTATCGGTAACAGCGCTGGTAGCCAGAACATAAAAGCCAGCACAGCCATCCAGAACAGGGTGAACACCGCCAAGCCGGTCGCCAGGCGTTGAGCACCGGATGCTCCCAGCAATACCGCTAAGGTGTGTCGGCCTGCCAGGATGTCCCGCTCAATATCACAACTGTTGTTGGTCAGCATTATCAAAGCGATGGTCAAAACCGCTGGTATTGAGACCGCCAGAATCAAAGGAGCAAAGCTCTGGGTCAAGGCGATATAAGTAGCAACGGTGATAATTCCACCCATCACCAAGCCACTGACTGCCTCCCCCAGCGGCAGGTATGAAAGCGGCTTGGGGCCGAGCGAGTAGAAGACCACAGCTGCAGCTCCCAAGGCTCCCAGCAGCAACAGCCACCAGCTAGAAAGCCAGGCGACAACCACTCCAGTCAAAGCAGCCAACAGGCAGAGGCTGATACCGAAACGCAGTGCCGCCCGGGGGTTGATGGCGTTATAGACAATCGAGGCATCGGTCACATCAAGTATTGTCTCGGCGGTATCGGTACCAGCCAGAAAGTCCTTATAATCATTCAGGGTATTGACAGCCGATTGGGCAAATAAAGCGCACAAAAGCATCAAGACCCAGCAGACCAGCGCTCGCAGGTCGGGGCTGAAGGGCACGAAAGCCGCCAGAGCCCAAGCTGCCGCTCCACCGACTAAGACTGGCGAGAGGGCAGCCGACCAGGTCGGAGGGCTGGCTAGTTGAATTGCTGCTTTTGCGGAGAAGGGCTGGTAGTTGCTGGTATCCCCGGCGGCGGTTTTCTCCACATTAGTATCGCTTTTTTCTGTCACAACTGAATGAACCAGGTTCGTTCAGAGCCGACCGCCTGGTCAATGCGCTGGCGTAGCTCAGCATCGATGGGGTCGTCGACGTTCATCATCACCAGCACCCGGTCGGAGTCTTGGCGGACGCCGATTTCCATTGTCGAGATGTTGATGCCGGCCTCGCCGAGCATGGTGCCGATGCGCCCCAGCTGGCCCGGACGGTCCCGGTAACTCACTATATAGATGTACTTGCCGGGGACCAGGTCCAGCATGAAGCCCATCACCGAGATGATGCGCACTGTGTCGTAGGTGCCGAAGGTGGTCAGCGAGACCTCGTAAGTCTCGGAGCCGGAGCGGGCCTCGAAGGTCACTTTGCTGGCGTATTCGGTACGCATTTCGCTGGTCTCCACACGCACTTTGACCCCGCGCTGTTCGGCGATGTAGGCAGCATTGACGAAATTCACCGGAGCATCACTGAATAGGGAGAAGACCCCGCGCAGGGCAGCGGTACCTAGTAGGCTGACGTCGTTTTTGGCCAGATCGCCAAAGACTCGCACGGTCAGAGACTCGATGGCGCCACCAGCCAGCTGGGCTAGGAAGTGCCCTGCCGTCTGAGCGGCCTCGATGAAGGGACGGACTGCTGTCATGACATCGTCCGGAACCAGCGGCACGTTGACTGCAGTCGGTACCATCTTGCCTTCCAGGCCGAGCTTGACATACTCGGCAATCTGAATGCCGGCCCGTTCCTGGGCTTCGACGGTGGATGCCCCGAGGTGGGGGGTCAAGACCACTTGCGGCAATTCATGCAAGAGGGATTCTGTGCAGGGTTCCTTTTCGTAGACATCGATGCCGGCTCCGGCTACCTTGCCACTTTTTATGGCTTCGGCTAGGGCTTCTACCTGAAAGATGCCGCCGCGTGCGTCATTTATCAGGTAAACACCATCCTTCATCAGGGCAAATTCATCTGGGCCAAACATACCGAGGGTCTCTTTGGTACTGGGCATATGTACGGTAATGAAATCGGCTTGGGGCAATATTTCCTCGATGCTGTCGTAAAGCGTGACACCGATTTCGTCGGCCCGCTCTTGGGTCGCATAGGGGTCGTAGCCGATGCAGCGCATCTCAAAGGCTCGGGCCCGGGCAGCCACCAGGCCGCCGATGCGGCCGATGCCAAAGATAGCCAAGGTCTTCTGGTAGAGTTCGTTGCCACTGAATTTGCCGCGTTCCCAGAGGTGCTGCTTCATCGAAGCGTTAGCCTGAGCGGTACGCCGGGCTACTGCCAGCATCAAGGCGAAAGCCTGCTCTGCGGCACTGACCACATTGGAGGTCGGAGCATTGCAGACTATCACTCCATGCTCAGTGGCGGCAGCGACATCGACATTATCCACACCGACACCGGCCCGGCCGATGACCTTCAGCTTTGTTCCGGCTTCGATGACCTGGCGGTTGGCCTGGGTGGCCGACCTAACAATCAGGGCATCGTATTCCGGAATTGTCTCTAGCAGCTCTTCTGGGGTCTGGTCTAGAATCACATCGACCTGGTGACCAGCTTCTCTGAGCATCTTGATACCAGTATCAGCAATCTTCTCGCTGACCAGGACTTTCATCATCTGTGCCTCCTCGAAACGTGTAACTACTTTTCTTTTT
>JAIRQI010000087.1 GCA_031256575.1 Coriobacteriales bacterium | reverse complement strand
AAAATCAATTCGGGTTTGTGAGCTATACCACAGGCGATGTTCAGGCGGCGAATCAAGCCACCCGAGAGCTTGCGCGGACGAAAGCGCCGAAACTCCTGCAGGCCCACGAACTCGATGGCCTCTTCGACCAGGGCTTTGCGCTCGGACTTGTCATCAACGTACAGCGAGCAGAAATAGTCGATATTCTCAACCACACTGAGTTGCGAGAAGACAGCAATATTCTGAGGAACAATGCCGATGCGGCGCTTCAGGTCATGGCGGGTCGGTGACATCGGCTGCCCGAAAAGCTTAATCTCACCTTTGTCATAGGTGAGCAGTTGCAGTATGCAATTGATGGCGGTGGTCTTGCCGGAGCCGTTCGGACCTAACAGCCCAAAGACCTCCCCTTGCTGGATGTTCAGGTCTAGATTGTCCAAAGCTATCAGCTCGCGATAGCGCTTGACTAATCCCTTGACTTCGATGATGTTCATGTTGGCTCCTTTTGGTCAGTGCGTGTTGCCGGGCGTATTGCCGGACGTATTGCTGGACGGTCAAACTGTACGGTCTTATTCTGCTGACTAACGGCTCGTTCCACCAGTGAGCAGCGTCACCAATTTGAGAATCGAGGCGTGACATTTGTCATGAAGTTGATGCATCATTTGCATCGATATCGGCGTTTTTCAGCGTCTGGTTCTTAGTTCTATTCTGAGTTGCTTTGCATAACCCCAGGTAGATGAGCTGGTGGAGAAAACCAAGGTTGTTAGCAATCGGGAAAATATGCCGATTTCGATGCAAATGAAACACCAACTGGGTGCAAACTGGCAAGAACCACTAGAAAACTGGCGTTTTACCGTAAAACGCTATTATGATACAGTTAGTAATACCACAATTCGACTGAACAGCGAAGGGAGGTAGACCGCATGAATACCTGCATAGTCAACGCCAAGGTTGATAGCTACACGAAGGAGAGAGTTGATGAGGTGTTGTCGCAGCACGGAAAGACTGCTTCTGATGCTATAAGGAGCCTGTGGCAGTACCTGTCTGTGGCACGTGATCTACCGGATTTCATGAAAGAGAAAGACAACCAACAAAATAATGAACGTAGATCAGCCATCAAAGCTCTGCTTGATCTAGCAGGTAGTGTCTCGATATCTACCTCAGAGGTTGATCTAGACTACCGCGAACTGTTGGCTGACAGCATGGAGGAGAGACATAGTGAGTAGAGTTGCTCTAGACACCAACATCCTCTTAGATTTGTTTATTCGTGAGCGTCAAAGCCATGAACAGGTCAAGCGTTTACTTAACCTAATCGAATCGAAAGACTATGTTCTATATGTGGTTTCTACATCCCTAAAAGACGTTTACTACGTGGTCAGCAGATATAGCAGCGAGGCACTAGCTCGTGAGTGCATCAACGCCATTATCTGCTCGATGGAGGTCTTAGCTGTTGACAGCAGGGTAATCTACGAGGGATTTCACTCAACTGAGCCTGATTTCGAAGACGGAATCATCGCAGCCTGTGTCGATCTGAACCATATAGACTATTTGGTCACCCGAGATTCCAAAGCCTTTAGGAACTGCCGAACCAAGGTTGTCGGTCCTGCTGAGTTCATTGAGTACATCATCTGAACCAGTCTGCTGCGAAAAATCACTGAGCTTCAATGAAAAGCACAGCACCAAATTAGCAAAATTGATATCGCCTATGAAGCCTAATTTTCTACCTTAGTCACAGACTATGATGTGATTCACTTGAACTGGCTGGAGGAAAAAATTGAATAAGCAAAACATAGTAAAGTTTATTATAGCCACCACACAGCATTCCTCCGATATCTTTTCAATAGATGAATTGATGATATAGTTCAAGCAGACTTCCATTAATGAACCAGAAAGGTGTTGGAGTCATGAGCAACACGCCAACCAAACAGAGCATACTGCTAAGAGACAAGGTGTTTGAACACCGAGAGAAGATAGCAGAGTTGGCTCAAAGATATGGGTTCAAGAACCTGGCTCTATTCGGTTCTGTGGCTCGTGGAGATGCAGCTGATGATAGTGATATAGATATGCTGGTTGACTACGCCGATGACTACGTGTATTACGACTGGGGAATAGCAGGCTTCAAAGTGAGTTTAGACGACTTGCTAGGAGAGGACGTCGATGTCGTCGCTCGCATAGATGTCAAAGAAAACCGGAAAGAATACATCCTAAACGGCCAGACGATAAAGGTGGTTTAAAATGATGCCAAAAGACGATGCTTTGTATATCCAGGATGCTTTGGAGGCAATTAGTAAGATAGAACAATTCCTTTCCGGCAAGACTCGAGAAGAATTTGTAGATGACGAGCTCATTGTCTCCGCTGCAGCGTATCAGGCTGCAATCGTTGGCGAAGCAATGAACAAAGTGAGTGATCTATATCAATCAAAACACCCTGCTATACCATGGCGAAAGGTTATATCAAACCGTAACTATATCATTCACGATTATGGTGCCATCAACCCCGCAATGCTTTGGGAAACCTGTAAAGTGAGTATGCCAGCTCTGGCTGTTCTACTCGTGAATGCCCTATCTGAGGCGGATTAGCTTCTACTCAGTAAATGCTATTTGCTATATTTATCACTTAAGAGAGTATGAGCGAAGCATAACCTGCTTGTCGAGATACTTTATACCCCTCTATAGACCTAACCTGTGATTCTCCCATAACTAGAATTGCGACACAGATTGATTTCATAGTCACAACAATGGCCGTCATAACTGGTAGAATTGCCTCGTGTCCATGGATTGCCAGTGAGAGGAGCAAGGAGGCGACCATACCATGGCTGTCGGAGTGGTAAACGAGCAAACACAAAGCGAGAAGCATAACAACATCGGAGAGGCTCACGCTTCCCAAGATGCCTTGCCTGTAGAGCAAAACCAAACCACTTCTGGATCCTTGCCTGTTGAACAGCCCCCAAGCCACAACAGTCTTCCAGCTTGTGAAGAGCCTCGTAGCAAGTTGGTCTATGGCGAGTCTCGCAGCAAGCTGGTTTCTGGCGAGCTTTGCAACAAACTGGTCAGCGACAAAACTGCACCTAGAAGTGTCAGCTTAACCCGTAGAGAGATACTGAAGCTGCTGGCAACCGGGGTTTTGTCTATAACAGCACTCAACCTGACTGGATGTATAAGGAGCCGAAGCATGTTGGCACTAGACCTACTGAGGGATAAGTACGACCGAGCGTTTAAGATTGTCGAGAAGGCCTACAATTTCAACACTTCCAGCAAGCCGAAGGCTTTCTGCTGTGCAACAAATGAGCCAGATCTGGTGTTCGACCTAGAGATCAGTGTCTCTGAGGAGAAGATTCTTGACGATACGTATGTAGGCCGCAAGCTGGGTCGCCAGGCAGAAGAGATTATCAATGAGTGTCTAGACGAGCAAGGTATAAAGTCTGCCTCCCATGGAGTTGTTGACACGTACTACCTGGGAGTTAATCGTGAACACGAGTACAACCCTGATGTCTCCTTCGAGGACTTCATTGATAGATATCACGAAGTGAGGATATCCGCTACTATCGTAATCACTGAAGAGGTCGAGAGTCCCAGGACTTCTCCTGCATTCTCTGAAGCGATGATCAAGGCTTTCCATTTATTGGGTGACACCCAGAGCAGCATCAGTATCTATGTCGTGAAGGAGACGGACTTCAAGGAGTACCACGACCACTTTTTGAGTACTGCTTGGTTCTATTCCAGCAGAATGGTACTAGAAGGCCAGCCCATTGATTTGTTCCGTGTGAAGGTTCGAGATTCTGAGGTTGAAATTGGCGAGCGGATTTATCAATGAGAATCATTAGGGAACGATTATGAATCTAAGTGACTCTGCAGACAGTGATGCTCCTGAAGGCTACTCGCACCAGGAGCTCGACTATGCGTGCATCCTCTCCTATGACGATTACGGGATAGTCGTAAGAAAAATGATAGACGATTTTGACTACGAATATCGCGACTACTCGATCAACGAAATCTATGAATTCGCCCAGGACCCTGAGCACAGGTGCCAGCAGTATGTCGGCTGGACGACAATGTGCCTCGAGCAAGGCGGCCTGGACTGGGACGAAGTCCAAGACTGGAAGCTGGTCGACTACTCTGACCCAGATATCAACAGGAACCAAGGCTTCTCAGGCTGCGTGTTCGAGACCTCCCCAGGGTCTGCCATCATCGCCTGCCGTGGCTCAGAGGGTCCTGATGACAACCTTTTCCAAGATTGGATCCCCGCTTTTCTCCTGCCTTTCTCATTGATGTCCAAACACCAGAGCTGCGCTGAGGACTACGCGCAGCTGCTAGCAGATAGCGGTTTTGGCGAACGCTACCAGTACATTGCCGTGACTGGCCACTCTCTTGGTGGTAACGATGCCGAGCAGCTGACGATGGCTGCCAACCGGTTTGGCTTGAAGATTAACCAGTGCGTCTGCTTTGATTCACCGGGAAACTCCCAGGCCCATATCCAGAAGTACCAGGAGGAATTCGACCAGGTAAAAGACATAGTGGTACACATCGACTACAGCTGGGGTTCGTGTGGTGGCATGAGATATGCCGGGACGACCACTATCTATGGGAGCAGGAAAACCAAGGGTACATATGGCATAGCTCCTGACAGGGATCCAAGCAACACCCCTGAGATTGCAGGTAACCACAGCCCAGCCGCTTTGGTGTTCGATGACAACGGCATGGTTGTCCCCAGGGCTTTCCCCGAAGAAACAAACTTCGATGACCAGTTTTATTTACACCTGCTGGTCTGGTCGTGGTTACCGACGATTTCCTCTGTCCTCAACCCACTCTTCTTGCTGGACAGGCTCTTTACTTTCTACAGGAATGTATATACCCCGTTCACCCCGGAGGTTTTCGTAGGTTACCTCGACCGTTCCAGCGAGTCCAGCAACAACTACAACAAAGCCTACTCAGAGATGGGCACCTGGCTGGGCAACATGCTCGAACAGCACTTCACCAGGGTCGGGCAATCCAACATCGACTACCGGAACTATGTCTATAGAACAGCCTCACAACCCTCTATCAGAGGGATCATGTCAAGTAGCGGTGTCTTCAAAAGCCTGCCCCAGCCCGGTACCGGTGGCCGGCGGCGTGACTTTTCCGATTCCACTCGGGCTGAAATACTGTCTATCATCGACAATTTGATTACAGACGCTCCTATGGATGCCTCCCACTACGTAGAGTGGGATGAGTTCGAGCGGGAGTGCAAACGGCTGGTACCAGAGGCCTTCCCCTACTTTCAGAGCATGCTAAACTTCCATGCCGATTTCGAGCGGGAGCTTGTTGCCAGCAAGGCCGAGATCAACCGTGTCTTCGACGAAGCCATAGCTGTTGACAGAGCCCATGCAGAGAAGATCGGCAGCATTAACGACCAGCTGAGGCAGATCAAGGCTGGCTTACATGAAATGACCGAATCACTTCAATCGGCATCATCGAAGATAGACTCCATCGGCTGAGCGTGATGAGGACCAGCTTTCCATGCAAAAGGTTATATTTACAAACCAGAAAGGCGCAATACTACTAGCTGTACGCTCAACGTGGTTTCACATTACCCGGAACCTGCTATTCGGTCGCCGCGCCGCTAAACATGCGAACATCCTCGAAGCGTGGATGTGGTTAGGCATCAGGAGCTGAGGGTTGGTTAAAGCTTCGAATGGCTCGAGTGTCTATTCGGGAGAAGAGATCTTTCTTCTAACACTTTCGATGCTGACTTTAGTGATTTGTGTGTGAGGATGATCGGGACCTAAAACCTCTAGATTAATGACCTGTGCTTTCTCATACCACTCCAGGGCCTTCGGGTAGTCGCCTTGGGCGCGGTAGACGCTGGCGATGTTGTTGTAGATCGTCGCCGTGTCAGGGTGCTGGTCTCCTAGCACCTCCTCGTAGATGGCCAGGGCCTTCTCAAACCACTCCAGAGCCTCCGGGTAGTCACCCTGGGCGTGATAGGCTGCTGCGATGTTGTTGTAGGACATCGCCGTGCTTGGGTGCCGGTCGCCTAGCACCTCCTCGTTGATGGCCAGGGCCTTCACAAACCACTCCAGGGCCTTCGGGTAGTCACCTCGGGCGCGGTAGACGCTGGCGATGTTGTTGTGGATCGTCGCCGTGTCAGGGTGCCGGTCGCCTAGCACATCCTCGTAGATGGCCAGGGCCTTCTGGTACCACTCCAGGGCCTTCGGGTAGTCGCCTTGGGTGAAGTAGACGGTGGCGATGTTGTTGTAGGTCTTCGCCGTGTCAGGGTGCCGGTCGCCTAGCACCTCCTCGTTGATGACTAGAGCTCTCATGTACCACTCCTGGGCTTTCGGGTAGTCGCCTTGGTCGTGGTAGACGACGGCGATGTTGTTGTAGGTCGTCGCTGTGTCCGGGTGCCGGTCGCCTAGCACCTCCTCCTTGATGGCCAGGGCCTTCTGGTTCCACTCCAGGGCTTTCGGGTAGTCGCCTTGGGCGTGGTAGACTGCAGCGATGTTGCTATATGTCATCGCCGTGCTTGGGTGCCGGTCGCCTAGCACCTCCTCCTTGATGGCCAGGGCCTTCTGGTGCAACTCCAGGGCCTTCGGGTAGTCGCCTTGGTTGTGAAGCCCATACCCAGCTTTCATGAACAGCGAAGCAGCCTCGAAGCGTCGGTTGTCCTCCCCAGTGAATACATCCTCAGCCTGCTCGGCGACCTCTAGTGCATGTGGCAGCTGTAACCGGAAAGAAGATGCTGACTCTACATCCACAGTTTCATAGGTGTAGCCGGCATTTGATGTGTTAAGGGCGAATTCTAACCACTCGGATCCAGCTCCCAGCTCTTTTCTGACGACTTGTTGCACCAGGCGGTGGATAGATATCAATGGGTCGTTGTTCTCGCGCTTGAGGCTGATTAGCGAGTAATGCCTTAGCTCATCGAGTAGCTCGTCTTGCAGGAACTCGTCAGAGCAAAGCTCGCTTTGGAGCTTTTCTGGCAGCTCTTCGCGCCCATCAATTAGCAGGTTCAGCGGGATGTCGTCGGGAGCCAGGTATGCACAGACATTAAAAAGCTGCTTAGCGGCAACAGACTCGATCGCTCCGAATGATATGCTCCAGGTCGTCAGTACTGTCTCCTCGTCTTCAGTGCCTTTTAACACTCTAACCCCATGTTTCTGGAAAAGATTGATGTATTCGACGAGCGAGCGTTGATGCCTGTAGATATAAGCAGCAGCTTGCTCTAGGGCAAGCGGTAGATGACCTAGCAGGTCTGCCAGCTGGTTGGCTTCATTGTCTGTGACCTCGACACTGCTTTCTGTGAGCCGCTCTTTCAGGAAAGCTCGCGACTCATCCGGCATGAACACATCGGTGCTGATAGTCTTGCCAGGTATCTTGTGCCGGGTATCCCTGGTGGTAACCAGGACGCATCCTTTTGCGGTTCCACCAGGCAGGTAGACTTCGAGCTTCTTTACTCCCTCTGCGTTGTCGTAGACGAAGAGCCAGCCGCTGTTCTCTGCAAACCAGCGCTTCATGAAACGTAGTACTTGGTCGAACTCCTCGTTGAAGGATGAGGACAGGCCGTTGTATTGAGCGAACTCCCGGTAATCATTTTGTAAGCTGAGTTCGGACTCTGCGTTCACCCACCAGATGTGCTGGTAGTCTCCAAGGTGCTGGTAGGCATACTCCAGAGCGATCTGGGTCTTGCCGTAGCCGCCATTGCCGGTGAGCACTGCCCGCTGTCCATCGGTGAAAGCAGCCTCGATCTGCTCTAGCTCAAGCTTTCTACCAGCGAAGTAGAGATTTCGGTCTGGTAGGTTCTTGTATGTGCCGACCTCAGAAGTCTTTTGCCCGCTACCAGCTGTCTCAACCTCAGCATGTGCTAGAGCAGCTGCCACCCTGTCGGGATTCCTGTGTATTCTATCTAACCCACTCGACTCCAGTACCTTCTGGCAAAGCGAGACAGCTGAGCTAGCAGCGATGTGCTGGCGCTCGTCTTTCTGGTACCCCTTGTTACTGTCTCCCCAGTCAGAGATGCCTTTGACGACTATCCACTCGGAGAGGTGGCTGGACACAGCAGAATGAAAGCCGAACGACTCCTTGTCTCCGCCCACTGCCTCTTCAGTGTTTCCAGTGAATAAACCCTGTTTGAAAGCCTCGTAAGACACCAGCTTCTCGCCGGAAATCATCATCCCTATCCGTCTGTGGGCTGGCTTGCCGTTCTCTAGCATGCATTCCCAACCCTGGATATTCTTGAACCTGTTGAATAGGACGGTACCACTTTCTGGTGCGCTTGACCTTGGTGTGACCTTATCCTTCTCTACCTTCACATCCTCATAGTTGAAGACTGTCTTCGATACCAGCACGTCGCCGATCTGGTGCTTCTTCTTATCCTTGCCGAATGCGATACCGACCATGATCGCAGCATCTGGGTGCCAGGTATTCAAAGCATCGCCGGTTGTAGTTATCGCGCCACGCTTGGCTATGGAGCCTTGCTCGTCACATTGGAAATGGACCACCCCGTACTTTCCGATCCGCCCGATGAAGTAGGTGTTGTTGTCTGGCATGCATTGGATGATCTCGTTATCGTCTGAGGTAAACGCTTTGATGGCCTTGTGCAGGCATTCGGTCTCGATATTGGTAGCAGTCACGAAGAGTATCAGGCGCGTGTCAGGGAGCAGAGACCTAACCTTCTCGATTATCATGGTGGTGTACTTCGGTTCGACAAGTGCCGAAATAGAATTCTGATCTGTTGCGAGCTGGCTATCGTCCACCTTGGTCTCCCTCTCCTGGACAGCCTGTGAATCATTCTTAAAGCTAATGTATAGCGTTCTATAAATCTTAGTATAATTCTAGGGCTATTTCGGCCTCGCAAAGCAGAAATAGCCCAGTCTCACGCACAAGCCATCGTAGGTCTCCCCTTCTCGCACCCATCCTATATCTCCTCCCTCTCCTCCCCTAGAATTCTATATTGTTATTTTTGGTCATAATAACGTCTTTTCTATTGAAATCCCGTATAATTACCGATGCAACGAACCTTGGTCGTTTTATTGTCCTGCGCATAAACCAGCTGCAAGACTATGAATTGACTGCGGTGGGATGAACCTGGAGTGGGTCTTGGAGTGACTGTCTCTGGGTCGGCTGGGAGGAAAATAATGAAAGAATCCAAGAAGAGCTTGTTTTCGCTGCTGCTAGCATTATCTATGGCTATGACCATGTTCGTGGCTTGGCCAGCGACTGCTTATGCGGCGACGGGTGAAGTGTCGATCGATGTCGGCATGTTTGTCGGCGCCAGCTCCAATATGCATAACGGCGGTGAAGTTGCTACTGAATCCCAGTGGTCATATGATGCCACCTCGCACGTGCTGGGCTTGAACACTGAAAACGGCAATTACACTCTGACTGGTACTAACAACAGCATCACTGTCTATAAC
>JAIRQI010000049.1 GCA_031256575.1 Coriobacteriales bacterium | reverse complement strand
AAGAACAGGCTGAGCAGCACTGTCAAGGCAATGACACTGATGAATACCAGGCCAAGATAGTTACGGTAGATGCGTTTTCTCAAGACGCTTACTCCCCTAGCTTGTAACCTACGCTACGTACGGTCTTGATGTGTTGGCCAGCCGAACCGAGTTTTTGTCGGAGGGTGCGGATGTGCATGTCTAAGGTTCGGCTTTCTCCCGGAAAATCATAGCCCCAAACTGCAGTCATAATCTTGTCGCGAGCCAGCACCAAGCCGACATTCAACAACAGATAGTGTAGCAGTTCAAATTCCTTGTAAGTCAAAGAAATTGTCTGACCATCAACCTGAATCATTCGACGGGCATTGTTTAAGGTGATATTGAAAAAGACTAGATCCTGCTCGTCGATGGCCTGGCTACGGCGCAAGACAGCATTAATCCGAGAGATTAATTCAATGACACTGAAGGGTTTGACCAGGTAATCATCAGCCCCCATGTCCAGGCCTTTGACTCTGTCAAACTCACTGCCCTTGGCTGTTAAGACAATCACTGGCAAGGTCTTGAACTGTAGCGAGCCACGGATGGTTTTTAGGATTGACAAGCCATCTTGAGCGGGCAACATGATGTCCAGCAAGACCAGCGCTGGCAGAGCCGTCCCTTTCTGCAGCTCCCTGAAGAAATCCTCACCATTCTCATAACCGGTTACCGTAAAGCCGGCTGCCCGCAAGGCGTAGGCCACGATCTCCCGAATCTCTTCGTCGTCTTCAACTAAGTAGATTAGATTGGCTGCAGCGGTTTTCGGCATCGGCTTCGTCCTTCTCCCCATTACCTGCTGATTACTGATTATCCGAGCTGCGGTCCAGGTTGTCTGGGCTGCGGTCCAGGTTGTCGTAAGCGTCTTCCCAAGGCCTCAGCTCGCTTTGTTCTGGAAAGAACCTGAAGTGTTTTCCTGTTATCGAGAAGGCCACCCATTCTGCGACATTTACAGCATGGTCGCCAATACGCTCTAGGTATTTGGCAATCATTATCAGGTCGATGGCCTGCTCCCCATGAGCATTGTCTACCTTGATTAGGTCAATCAGCTCATACTTAATGGTGTCGAAAAGCTGGTCGACGACATCGTCGTGCTGCACCACTTCACGGGCCAGCCCGAGGTCTTTTTTGACAAAGGCATCGATGCTGTCAGTGACCATTTTGGCAGTGGCTGCGGCCATCAAGGTAAAGTGCTCGTTCCCATTGATGTACGGTTGACTGTAACTGCCATTGCTGGCAGCCAGCATCAAGGTAATCTCCGAGATGTCCGCGGCCTGGTCGGCAATGCGTTCCATGTCGGTAATCATTTTTAGTGCGGAGGAGATCAGGCGGAGGTCGGTGGCTACCGGCTGCTGTTGTAAGAGCAGCTTCAAGCACAGTGCCTCGATGTCTTTCTCCTTTTGGTCGACATCCTGGTCGTTCTCGATAACCTGATGAGCCAGCTCTAAGTCATGCTCTATCAAAGCCTCGGTAGCCTGCATAATGGCTCGCTCAATCAAAGCCCCCATTTCAATCAGCATGGTATTCAACATAGCCAGCTGCTCGTCAAACCTGCTACGCATTAGCCAAACCTCCCCGTGATATAGTCCTCCGAGCGCTGATCTTGCGGCATCGAGAAGAACTGTTCAGTGTTGCCGTATTCAACCAGCTCACCAAGAAGGAAGAAAGCCGTCCTATCTGATATGCGGGTTGCCTGCTGCATGTTATGTGTAACAATAACCACTGTGTAGTTCTTTTTCAACTCTACCACCAGGTCTTCGATTTTCGAGGTCGAGATGGGGTCTAAGGCTGATGTTGGCTCGTCCATCAGTAAGACTTCCGGCTCTACAGACAAAGCCCGGGCGATACAGAGACGCTGCTGCTGTCCGCCCGACAAGGAGAGGGCGTTGCGTTTCAGACGGTCTTTGACCTCATCGAAGATTGCCGCGTCGCGTAAAGCGCGCTCCACGATCTCATCCAATTGGTATTTTGACCTGACACCGTGGGTGCGTGGGCCAAAGGCGATGTTGTCATAGACGCTCATCGGAAAGGGATTAGGTTTCTGAAAGACCATTCCAACCCGCTTGCGTAGCAGGTTGACATCGATATTGGCAAAGATGTCCTGGTCGTCCAGCAATAATGAGCCAGTGATCCGACAACCATCCACCAGGTCGTTCATGCGGTTCAGGCTCTTGATGAGGGTCGATTTACCACAGCCGGAAGGGCCAATGAAGGCGGTAATCAACTTGGCCGGGATGTCCATGGTGATGTCTTTCAGGGCCTGAAAATCACCATACCAAAGGTCGATGTGCTGGAGTTTGAATTTATCCATCGCGTCCCAATGTCAGTTTTTTGGCAATGTATGCTGATAGGGCGTTGATAGCCATTACCACCAGCAACAATACTACTGCTGTCGCGTAGGCTTGACCGGTATAGAGGCCTTCGCTGGACAACGCATACATGTGAATAGCCAGGGTTCGTCCAGAAGCCATTGGTGATTGGGGAACCTGGGCCATGGTTCCTGCTGTGTAAATTAGAGCTGCTGTCTCGCCAACGATTCGGCCAATAGCCAGAATCACTCCTGCCAGAATGCCTGGTGCCGCTGAAGGCAGTACGATACGAAATACAGTACGCAGGCGCCCTACTCCCAGCCCGAAAGAGCCTTCTCGATAGGTGTCCGGTACCGCTTTCAAGCTCTCCTCAGTAGTGCGCATGACCAAGGGAAGAATCATGATTGCCAAGGTAAAGCTACCGGCTAAGAGCGAGAACCCCCAGCCCAGCCAGACTACGAAGAACAACGAGCCAAACAGCCCGTAGACAATCGACGGAATGCCGGAGAGTGTCTCCGCCATGACCCGCACCAACTGGACCAGACGATTGCCACGGCGGGCGTATTCCACCAGATAGACAGCGGCAAATACTCCTAAAGGCACGGCAATCAAAAGAGACAGGCCGACCGTCATCACCGTTGTTATCAAAGCTGGCATGAGTGAGACATTCGTGGTGTTGTAGTCCAGCTCAAACAGGGAGGGCCTGAGATATGGGATGCCGTTGACTAAGATGTAACTGATGATGAAGAAGAGGATGCTGAAGGTGGCGATAGCTGCTATCCAGGTCAAATAGCGCAACAGTAGGTCGCTGACTTTGCGGCTCATCAGTCAGGCCGCCTTTTACACAGCAGCAGGTCGCTTGCATTACGGTCCATCAGCCAGACCGCCTATTGATGAGGGAGAAAAGCAGGTTGATTAGCAAAACCAGCACAAAGAGTACGACTCCGGTAGCAATCAGCGCCTGGCGATGCAGCCCTTCGGCATAACCCATCTCCAGCACGATGTTGGCAGTCAGAGTGCGTGTTCCTTTCAGCAGCTCGGTGGGCAGACGTAGGACAGCCTGATTGCCGGCGACCATCTTGACAGCCATAGTCTCGCCAACCGCCCGGCCAACCCCGAGTACAACAGCAGCCATGATGCCCGATTTAGCCGCAGGCAAAATGATGCCGAAAACTGCTCGTTCATGGCTGGCCCCGAGCGCTACCGCTCCCTCATAGAGCTCATCTGGCACTGACTTCAAGGAGCTTTCGGAGATACCGATGATGGTGGGTAGAATCATTATCGCCAACAGCAGTGAAGCCGTCAGGATACTTGAACCATTGCCTCCAAAAGTCTCGCGTACCAGAGGTACTAGAACTACGATACCAAAGAAACCGTAGACCACCGACGGTATACCTGCCAAGAGATCTACAGCTGGTTTGATTAGCCTGTATATCTGAGGTGGACAGATCTTTGCCATGAATACGGAGGTCAGGATACCAATTGGTACTCCGAGGATGATTGCTCCGACTGTGACATAGATACTGCCGACAATCATCGGAAGGATACCGAAGGACGGAGGCTGGTCACTGGGCGACCAATCATAGCCGAGCAGAAAATCAGAGATGCCTAAGCCGAAGATGGTCGGCAAGCCACTGGCAAACAAGAACACGCTAATCAGCCCGACTGCAACGATCGCAGTCAGGGCTGACAGCATAAACACTATTTGCATTAACCTTTCTTTGAACTGGGCAAAGCCTGTCACTTCAATTCGCTCCAGTTCAAGGTCTCTCCTGTGTAGATTGCTTTGACCTGGTCTTTAGTCAGATTGGTTAAAGGATTATTGACGTTGACGATTACAGCGATGCCGTCTTTGGCAATTTCAACTGGCTTCAAGACCGCCAGCTCGCTCTCCTTCAGCTCCCGGCTGGCCATTCCGATATCAAAGCTACCTTCCATGGTGCCACTCATGCCAGCTGAAGAGTCACTCATCTGGATCTCGATTGTGGCATTCGGATTAACCTTCAGGTATTCCTCGCGTAAAACCTCCATCAAGGGAGTGACCGAAGAGGAGCCGCCGATTACAATGCGTCCGGAAGGCCTGCCACCGGTATAGGGTGAAGCATTATCGACGATTGCCGTGTAGCCGCGGCTCTCTACGACAGCCTGCCCTTCGGCAGATAAAATGTAATCAATGAAGTCTTTAGTTAAACCAGTCGGGTCACCTTTGGTGGCGATGATAAAGGGCCTTTGAATCGGATAAGTGCCATTCTTGACGTTTTGCGCCGTTGCAGCAATACCATCGATATCCAGGGCTTTAATAGTATTGTTCAAAGACCCCAAGGAGATATAGCCAATAGCATAGGGATCATTTGCCACATTAGTCATCATCACATCGGTCTTATCGGCGATAATCGCCTCACGGGTGGTGTTGTCTTTCTTGCTGCCGTCAGACTGGCTGGACTGTACGCCGAACAGCTCAATAAAAGCGCTGCGGGTACCGCTGCCGTCTTCGCGTGAGATGACAGTGATTGGCTTACTGCTGTCAAATGAATCAGTACTGCCGTTGTTGCTTGAGTTACTAGAATTGGTCGAGCCATTTGGGTTGCTCTGGTCGTCAGTCTTCGCTTCATTATTGGAACATGCGGAGAGTACTGAGAATCCTAGTACCAGAGTTAAAATCAATGCGATAACTTTTTTCGAGCCATTTTTCATGTTCTTGCCTCCTTTTTGGGTTTCAGATAACACTAGAAACCTTATCCCCGCACTGTAAAGCCCACGTATGGTTTTGAGTAAAGGCTACGTAAATTCTTCAAGGCTGTTACCCAGCTTGGCCTCTTGTTTACGATGAGACTTGCGAACAAATTGGTAATGAAATCTGACACCCCCAAATACCAAATTCAACCAAATAATCACCTTTGTCGCCTTGCAAAAATGTATACTGATACCAGTGCGAGGGACCACAACAATTTGAAAGGCATCCGTGAAAATCAAAACACTCCTTATTCGCAGTAAGGTTTTACTCAAGCATGAAACATATACTAGATAACGGGGACGTTGCCATCGCTGCGACAGGCAAGTCAAACGAAGTCGACAGTTCAGGAATGGCGATCTGGAAAGTCATCTTGCTGGTAGCCAGCGCGGTTATACTCTGCGCTGCAGCGGTCTATGCTTGTGGTGTCTTCTACTTCACTACCCACTTTGGCTTTAATACCACTATCGATGGCCGTAATGTAACCTTTCTAACAGTTGACCAGGCTGAGGACCGCATCGCCTTGAACGCCAATAACTTCGAGATGAATGTCATTGGTCGAGAAGGCTTAAGCTTGAATGTCACTGCTCAGGATGTAGGTCTCAGGTATTCTCCAGATGGACAGGTGCGAGCAATATTTAGAACGCAGGATCCACTGCTTTGGCCAACTAGGCTATTGCATCAGCCAAACTCGGCAACCACTCCTTCATTCAAGTTCGACACAATGAAGCTGAGTGATTTTCTGCAATCCAGTGGCATCTTTTTGCCTGAGAACATGCGTCCTCCGGCCAACGCCTACCCGACTTTCGAGAATGGTGCCTGGGTCGTCTTCGATGCCGACCCTGGTACGACTCTCAGCGAGCAAGAAACCTTCCGAGCGGTGGCTGACAGCCTGGTGACTGGACAGCTGGTCTGTGACCTGGACTCGTTTGATTGTTATGTCGAACCGAGTATCAGTAATGACGACCCTGGCTTAATTGCCCAGATCGGTGAGTTCAACCAATACGCACCGTTTGAGATCACCTATGTCTTTGGCGATGTCACCGAGACACTAGATGCTTTTGTCGCTATTGACTGGTTCACCACCAAAGCTGATGGAACCAAGTCTTTGAACATGGATCTGCTTGATGCCTGGCTAAAGGACTTTTGCAAACGCTATGATACTTTAGGAACCGATCGGACATTCACCACTACCCGTGGAGATGTCATAACCTTAGGAGCCGGTAATTATGGCTGGCAGATAGACAGGGCTGCTGAACGTAAGGCTATTATCAGTGCCATCGCCAATCAGAGTAGTGAGACCCGTGAACCATATTACTTGCAGCAGGCAGCGGTTCGGACAACCGAGCTGGGCGTGCCAGACTGGGGCAATACCTATATCGAGATCGATCAGACCAACCAAAAACTCTACTACTACGTTGACGGCCAGTTATCGATGTCCTGTGATGTGATCACCGGTTTACCGACCCCGCGTTGGACTACTCCCTGTGGAGTCTTCAACATCATCTACAAAAGCAGCCCGGCTCGGCTGCGCGGTCCGATTCAAGAAGATGGCAATCCGCTCTGGGATGCCAATGTCACCTACTGGATGCTGGTCACCCCCAGTGGCGCCGGTATGCATGATGCTTCCTGGCAACCTTGGTTCGGTGGCAATCGTTACATGTGGGGTGGCTCACATGGCTGTATCAACATGCCCTATTACCGGGCGCAAGAGCTCTACCGGTCAGCTGATGTCGGCACTCCCGTACTCATCTATTGGTAGTTCTCACTTCGCCAGCCCCTGATGGTGCGGTACAATAACGGCGGTATTGAACAAAAAACGAGCACAATACCTTGTAGCACGATTTGAATGGAATGAAAAATGGACGAAACTACCTACACTCCACTTGATCCAGAGAACTCAGCTACTGCTGCGGCAGCTGCAGACGCTCTGGAGGTAGCCGGTTTTGCCGATGAAAACGATACGATTGACGTTTCAGCTGTTACCGAGGCACCGCTGACCACCGCTGGTGATGACCTGTCGTCACTGGTCGCTCCAGTCGCTGCCGATACTAGCAGCGCTAACGGAAGCAGAGATAAAGAACCGGATACAGGAGAAAAAGGTATTTCGATCATCGCTCGTGAAGCAACAGTGCTGGGCGACATCATCACCGAAGGCCATATCGATGTAATCGGTAAGGTTCGCGGGAATATTGCAGCGCAAGGTGATGTGGCAATCCATGGTCAGGTCCGAGGCAATATTGATGGGGAGAAGATCGGTCTATATAACAGCCGGGTCAAAGGCAACCTGAAAGCTGGACAAGGTGTTATCGTCAACGATCAATCGATTATCGACGGCGACGTTACCACAAAGAACATCATTTTCGACGGCAAGGTGCGAGGCAGTATCGCCGCTGAGAGTGTGGTTGTCTTACGAAGCCATTCCTACTGCTTGGGTGACGTGACAGCAGCTTCGCTGGCTGTCGAGCCGGGAGCGGTGATCAATGGTACCGTTCGCACTCTGATCGATGGAGACCCGGAAGCGCCTTTCGAAGAGATCATCTAGCCCTGACCATGCGGTAGGACGCCTATGGCAGACGACAAATTGTTCCCGGAGAATCCGGACAGCGAATACCTATACCAAGATGA
>JAIRQI010000089.1 GCA_031256575.1 Coriobacteriales bacterium | reverse complement strand
GAAGACACCTCGGTTTTCTCCACCTGCTCATCTACCTGCGGATATGCAAAAGGTCTCAGAATAGCTAGTTTCTCAATGTGGAGAAAAACGCCGATTTGGATGCATTTGAGACACCAACTACTGAATCTTTGGCGAGCACCAGCACCTTGCCCCCTAGTTTGCTCCTAGTCACCAGTACCCTCTGGCTCTGCTCCTAGTCACCAGCATCTTCTGGCTCTGCTGCAGAATCCTTGTAAGCTTCTTGCTTCTGGGCGATGGTACCTGTGTCGCGCCGCCGAAAGCGGAGGTCGCGCCCGTAGGTCACAGCAGACTCGCCAAAGCGGTCGCGCACCAGGTCGGTGGCTTGCACCAGCGAGTCGCTTTTCTGGTCTTCAATCACTGGTTCAAACATACTCAGCTGGCTGTCCGACAAATCGCCACTGGATGCAAACCCAGAAATTCCTACCCCGACCAGACGCACCAGGTCGCCCGGTCGCCAAATCTGCGGCAGCAGGCTCAAGGCAATCGGAGCGAAGAGGCGCTCATTGGAGAGCAGGCTGGAGACTGTTCGTTGGGCAGTGCGAATTGACAGGTCGTGATACCGTAGTTTTATGGTAACCGTCGAGCCTGCCAGCCCGCGGTGCCGCAGTCGTCGCCCGACCTTGCTGGCCATCATCTCGATTGCCGCACATATCTCATCCTCATCTTTGAGGTCGGCCGAGAAGGTCATCTCATTGGAGACCGACTTGACCTCTTCGTGAGTGATAATAGGCGAGTCATCGATACCCAGGCATCGTTGCCGGACCTCTTCGGCGTTCTTGCCAAACAGCTCTTTTAAGAGCTCGGGTTCGGCGCTGGCTAGTTGCCCGAGGGTGCGGATGCCAAACTTGTCTAGCCGGCTGGCGCTCTGCGGGCCGATGCCGGAGAGTGCCCGTACCGGCAGGGGAGCCAGAAAGGCCTGCTCGCTACCGGGGTAGACTACGGTCAATCCACGCGGTTTATCCTGGTCAGAGGCTATCTTGGCGATAGTCTTGGAGCTGCCCAAGCCAATCGAGCAGGTGATTCCAAGCTCGGCCACCTGGTCGAAAATCTGCCTGGCTAGCTGCACCGGGTGGTCACGCACAAAGCGGCCGGGAGTGACATCGAGAAAAGCCTCATCAATCGAGACCTGTTGGAGGCGCGGCGATACATCCCACATAATCTGCATGACCTGGCTTGATAGCTCCATGTAGCGGTGGTAGTTGCCATGTGTCCAGATGGCCTCGGGGCATAATTTGGCGGCTGTGGAGGAGGGCATGGCCGAGCGCACCCCAAAGCGGCGGGCTTCATACGAACAGGTGGCAACCACTCCCCGGCGGCCGGGGTCACCACCGACGATGACTGGCTTACCGCGCCACTCGGGGTGGTCCAGCTGCTCCACTGAAGCAAAGAAGGCATCCAGGTCCAACAACAAAATAGCTGGACCCTGCCAGTTCTGTAGTAGTTGTTCTTCCATACCTTAAGTATACATGCCAATGCAAAAGCCTATAACTGGAGAAAGGCTGGCTAGTGCTTTACGGTTTTCTCCACATAATCGGTATGCTCTGGGATGGTGATGGTTGATAAGTGAGTAGCTCCATTAGCAGGTTATTGAGCTACTGGCCTACGGCATGCTTATGCATTATCGCTAGTCCGATGTGTAGTGCTCAGATGTCTTGCAGCGTTTTCTCCATTCTTCTACCTAAGCAAAGGATGTATTGCTACAATTGCCGAGCAATCATTTGCTATAGAAGTGGGTGCCAGTATGCGGGATTTTGAAATCGGGCATCTTTATTTCTACTGGCAAAAAGCGACGACAGAAAGGAGGATGTTATGGAACGAGTTCCTTTTGACATCAAAGAAATCGAGAATGCTACTGAGGTACCCGGGTTCTTTCCCGGTATGCCACCAATCAAAGTGTTTGATCGTCCCATCAGCCCCAAAGAGAATTTCCGTCTGCTCTATGAGCGCAAGATCCCGTTCTGGCTGCCGTCATTCAATGACTCCCAGATGATGACCCCACGGGTCGATCCGGACAACGTGGCCCGGGCTTTCGCTTTTGAAGCCAACCCGCTTTCATTTGAAGAGATGGTCGGCGGACCAGACAAATTTGGGATTCCCTGGGTCTATGTTCCCCAGGCTCAAGGCTCGATGGTCGAACCAGGCAACCCAACCATGACAGATACCAATGACTGGCAAGATATCATCAACTTCCCGGACGTTGCAAATTGGGATTGGGCTGGTTCAGCTGAGGCTAACAAGGACTGGGTGAAGACTGACAAGTGGTTCGTTTATTGCCACCTGACCGGTCTATTCGAGCGTATGATTTCCTTCATGGACTTCGACAACGCCGCCGTTGCCCTGATTGATCCCGATCAGGTCGATGCCACCCATGCCCTGTTGTCAGCACTTGCAGACAACGCCATCGACATCATCGGCCGGGCTTACAATGCCTACGGTGGAGTCTTTGACGCTATCAACTTCCATGATGACTGGGGTTCTCAGAGGGCTCCTTTCTTCAGCAAAGATGTCTGCATGGAGATGATCGTCCCGGCCCTGAAGAAGGTTGTCAGCTTCGTTCATGACGATCTGGGCCTGTTCTTTGATATGCATTCCTGCGGTAAGAACGAGATGTTGGTTCCCTGCTATATCGAGGCTGGCTGCGACTCCTGGTCCGGTCAGGACATGAACAATAAGCCGATGCTCTATGACCTGTATGGCGATAAGATTATCCTTGGTATTGAGCCGGATATTCCTTATGACATGTTCAGCCCTGTTCCGATGACCCTGGAAGATGCCTGTGCCTCAGCTCAGCGCTTCTTGGACAAGTACGTACCGAACTTCTTGGAGAAACCAGTTACTATGGGCTTCTTCGGTGGTCCTGCCGGTTACGACGAGTTCTTCTATGAGGCTGCTCGCAAGGCTTTCAACAATCTCGCTGGATAAGCAGGCTGGCTAATCTCGCTAGCTTTCACGCTGGCTATTCTCGCAAGCCAAGCAGGCTGATTGCCTGACTTTTCTTTGACAGAGGAACAAATTGGCGGCACAATCGATTGAATGATTGTGCCGCCAATTCTATGCGCTTATTAGGTCGTGTTATGAGTTTTACTTGTTGGCTTCTTCCCGACGAGCCTGGTAGTCAGCGACTAGTTTTTTGGAGACATCGCCTGGGACTTCCTCGTAGCCTTCCAGCTCCAAGGCATAAGAGCCGATGCCCCTGGTCATCGAACGCAGGTCGCGGGCATAGGTGATGACTTCTTTATATGGAACGCGGGCTTTCACTACAGTGCGGCCGCTTTCGTCAGTGCTCATTCCGGCTACTCGGCCACGGCGAGTCGAGAAATCGCCCATGATTGTACCAGCGTACTCTTCAGTGACTGTGACTTCCAGGTTAGCCATCGGTTCCAGCAGGTAGACATCAGCCTTTTCGCAAGCCGCTCGAAATGCCAGACGACCAGCCTGTTTGAAAGCCATTTCGTTACTGTCTACCGAGTGGTAAGAGCCATCATAGACAGCCGCTTTGACATCGACAAAGGGGTCATCGGTCAAGAAGCCCTCAACCATGGCGTCGCGGATGCCCTTATCCACAGCTGGAATCAAACCCTTGGGAATACGCCCGCCAACAACCTCGTCCAAAAACTCGTAGCCACCACCGGGGTTTGGCTCGAGCCGCACCCAGCAGTCACCGAACTGTCCGGCACCACCGGTCTGCTTCTTGTGGCGTCCCTGGGCCTCGGCAACCCGCCGAATCGTCTCGCGATACGGAACCTTGACTTCCAAGAGCTTGGCCTCAACGCCAGAGCGTTCTCTCAAGCGGGATAAAATCAGGTCAACGGAACCTTCACCGAGCGTGGTCAGAATCGTCTGGTGGGTCTGCTCATCACGATGCAAGGTCACACAAGGGTCCGTTTCGATATATTTGGAGAGAAAATCGCCGAGTTTATCCTCATCTTTCTGATTGGCAGCTTCGATAGCCACCGGGTAGAGTGGCCGGGGCAGGGGCATAGCCGAGAGTTGCAGCTTGCCGGAGGCAGACAGGGTATCGCCGGTTTTGGCATCGGTCAGCTTCGGCAAAACGATGATGTCGCCAGCCACAGATTTCTTGATAGCCTCGTTCTCTTTGCCACACATCTCTAGCAACTGGGTCAAGCGGTCCTTCTTGTTGGTGCGGGAGTTGACCAGCTCAATGCCCGGCTCTAGGGAGCCCGAAATCAATTTCACAAAAGATAGACGTCCGACAAAGGGGTCGGATAAGGTCTTGAAGACGAAGCAGGCGGCCTCGCCAGCTGCATCGATATGCACCTCGTCGCCGCTTGGGGTGGTGAAGGCTTGATGCGCTGAAGGACGCGGAAAGTAATTCACGATATCGGTCATCAAGAGCTCTACACCCTGTTCGTCTAAAGCTGAGCCAACGAAGACCGGGATTAGTATTTTGTCGCTGACTGCTCGGTGCATCAGGTTCTCAAGTTCTGCCTGGGTCAGTTCCTCACCTTCCAGGTACTTCTCCATAAGCTCATCATCAGCTTCGGCCACCAGGTCTACCAGCTGGTCACGGGACGACTGGCAGGCTTGCTCGAGGTCAGCGGGAATGCTCTCGATACGGTCTTTGCCGCCATCAAAGTAGTGGGCCTTCATACTGATGATATCGACAACCCCTTTGAAGTCCTTATCCACACCAATGGGTAGGTTAACAGCACCGATGCGAGAACCGAACTGCTTTGTCAGCTCAGCTAAAGCTTCTTCGTAATTGGCGTGCTCGCGGTCGATATGGTTGATGAAGACAGCCCGGGCGATGCCTAGACCCTCCGCGATACTCCAGAGTTTGACGGTGTTGATTTGGGGGCCAGCCACCGCATCAACAACAAACAGGGCCATCTCGGCTACGGATAAAGCAGTAATCGTATCGCCGATGAAATCATCAGAACCCGAGGTGTCCAAGAGGTTGATTTTCACGCCTTTGTGGACAATCGGGGCGATTGATGTCGAAATCGTGAATTGCCGTTTGATTTCTTCGGGGTCGTAATCCAAGTTGGATTTGCCATCGCTGGTGGTACCTAGCCGTGAGGTCTTTCCGGAAAGATGGAGCATGGCCTCGGCAAGCGTGGTCTTACCTGCCCCATCCTGGCCTACAAGGACAACGTTACGAATGCTTTCGCTTGGAGCTGACATGCTTAAAACCTCCTTGGTTGGTGTGCACGAAAAAGTGCCGTCAGCGTTTATTGATAACGCTGAAGCACCGTAAAAGACACGTCGTAACACTATATACTAAATCGCTTTGCTATCTTTGCTTTAGCCGTTGGGTTGCCTGGTGCTTGAGGGTTGTTTATCAACCTACCTTAAAACTTCTTGAATCCCTGAGACATTTTCCCAAAAATCTTGTAACCTTTGGCTGTTCTAAATGGATTTACTACTAACGATTCGTGCTGGGCTGTTTAGCGCTACTAGGGCTGGGACACGAGAGGGTCAAAGATAATGGGTGAACAAGCAGCAGTCAAGGAGAAAAACGAGCGGTTCTCCGCCGAGCTGGAGACACAAGAAGCTGTACGACGTTACAAGGACATGGTCTACGCCATTGCCTTGACGCACACTTCCAAACGTCAGGATGCAGACGACGTGTTTCAAGAGGTCTTCTTGGTCTACCACCGCAAACGGCCGGTCTTCATCAATGAGGACCTGCGTCGGGGTTGGTTAATCACCACAACCATCAACTGTGCACGGCAGCTGATTGGTTCTAGCTGGTCGCGCAAAGTGGTGCATATGCAAACAGGTCAGTTTGAGCAGTTGACTGCAGAAGACTACAGTTTTGGTAATGACGACGAAGATGAGATTTTAGCGGTGATGCGCGAACTACCGAGCATCTACCGCTCCGTTTTGCACTTGTTCTACTTTGAGGATTTACCGATTGCCCAAATAGCCGAAGTCCTGGCCATAGAGCCAGGAACAGTACGGGTTCAACTCAGCCGGGGCAGGTCACTGATGAAGAACTTGCTGAAAGGGGTCGATATCGATGACTAATACAATCTTTCAGAGAATGCGCAAGAAGATAACTCCGAGCGAGTCGTTGTTGAATCGTTTGCAGCTAGCCATCCAAGCTGAAGAGGGGATTGACTATAGCAAGGAGCCGACTGTGTTAATGGCCGCTCAGCCGGTTGGGCGGGGGTTGACGACTTCACTTGCCCAGCCGGAAGAGCAGGTAGGGCTGGTAGGGCAGGAACCGGCTGTTTCGTCGGCCCAGCCGGAAGAGCAGGTAGGGCAGGTAGAGCTAGAGCCGACGATTCTGATGACTCAGCCAGTAGAGCCGGTAGGGCAGGGCAAACGGAAGCCAGCGGCTGCGAAAAGCACAGCAGCTAAATCTGCTGCTAGAAAGGCTGCTGCTAGAGAGGCAGCTGCCAAAGACCTGATATCAGCAGCTCCCTTGGATATCGGTGACATTGGACTGACGAATGATGCGTTAGTAGCAATGGACATGCTGGCAGAGCCACTTTCCGCTGACGTTACTGCTGACACTGCTGCTGGCGTCGCTGCTGACGTCGCAATTGATGCTGCTGGCATCACCACGGTGTTTAGTCGCACTACGGTAAAGCCAATTACTGTGCGCGGATACGCTGACGAAGGCTCAAGCAATGACTATCCCAACGCTTATGCAAGCGATTATCAACCAGCAGATACATACCAGCCGACTGTAATTCCAATCAGCACGGAGTCACCTGAAAACAATAAAACAGTCAATAGCAAGGCCCCAGTCAGTAAGGCTCCAGTCAGTAAGGCTCCAGTCAAGAACCGTAACCTGGTCTTGGCTGCTGCGGCTAGCTTTGTATTACTGGTCTTGGCGGTCAGTGTGCTGATTGGTAGTGGAGCTCTAAGCAGCCTGTTTCCTGATAATGATGCAAAAAACCAAGGTAATGGTGGGCAATCCGGGTCTACTGTTACAACAGCCACCCCAGGGACAGTAGATATTCAGACACCGTCTGATTACCAAGCTGTCTACTCGATGGTCACCCGAGCAACGCCAATGTATAACCCGAATAACCTTCCTGCTTGGTCGGGAAGCGAATCGTCCGCAGGCAGTCAATCGGCAGGTACACCTGGAGGCAGTTCATCAACTACCAATCCTAGCAGCTCTGCGATGGGTACACAGAATCCGACAACCATCATACCGTCCATTAACCCGGGTACCGCACCCAACGACAACGCTGCAAACCCAGACAGCTCCCCGAACAATTCCAGCAACACAGGTAACTCCAGCAACTCTGGTAACTCCAGCAACTCTGGCGGGCTTACTCCTCAAGGTGACCCCGGCAGTTCCAATACGAAAACGATAGCACCAATCATCGGTGGAGCAGACTTTCCCTTTGGTTTCTCCAGCACCAATAATCAGGTTCCTGGACTAGAAGAAAGCGATATCATCAAGACTGATGGCAGCTACATCTACACCCTCAGTCGCTTCTACACTGAAAGCTTTCGTGAGGATGTCCTAACTATTCTGTTAGCCGATGGAGCTGAGACCCGGATGGTCGCCAAGGTGATACTGGCTAAGGACGAGATCGACTTCAGCAAAGACCAGGTCAACTCAGAAACCCCAGAACTCACTCAGGTCTTCAATGATATGTATATATGGGGAGACACCCTGGCGCTTGTCTCCTCAATAGATTTGCACTCGGGAGCGCCTTACTATGAAAGCTCCAGTGAGACTGCAGTCTGGCTTTTCGACATCACAAACCCTTCTGCTCCCAGGATGTTTTGGAGCTATACGCAGAGTGGTTACTACCAGCAGTCGCGGATGATTGACGGGTATCTCTATGTGGTCAGCGGTTATCAGTTATCCAGCCATATCAACAAGGAGGCACCTGAGACTTTCGTTCCCAGTTTTTCTATTGAAGGCCAGGGGTGGGTTTGTCCGCCGAGTGGTATCAGTATCACACCACTGGCAGATTACCAGAGGTATACAGTAATCGGCAGTATCGACATCAGTAGACATCAAGCGGTCGACCAGATATGTATTCTGGGCGGTTCTGACGTTTTGTACATCGCAGCCGATAGCCTCTATCTCTGTTCTCTGGTCGATCTCTGCGAACCAGTAGATACCTTTCAGGATGGGGGACTGACTGTTACCAAGTACAGTGAGGATTTTTGGACCCAGATAACTCGGCTAACCTACGACCAAGGTCATCTAGACTTCGCAGCTCAAACCGTTATCGAAGGTTGGCTGATTGGTCAGTACTTAATGAGTGATTTCAACAACAGGTTAATGACAGTGGTTCAAACTTGGCACCATTCTGTAAAAGTCTATACAGACAGTACAGGAGTTATAGTCCAGACTGATGAGTCGGACGTAGCGCACGGCTTTTCTATTGCTGTGTTTTCGCAAGAACTGGATATGCTGGGCTCTTATACCATTCCAGAAAATCTCGGAGAAGTCTTCGATGTCCGTTTTATGGATGATTACGCTTATCTGTTCGGCGAAAACCAAGACGCTCCGATAGCTGTTGTTAACCTAGCTGACCCCAAGCTACCAAAAACCATCTTTAAGGTAAGTGTTCCCAACTACTCTTCATATCTACAAGCTTGGTCAGATGATTTGGTTATTGGCTTCGGAACGATACCCGGCCAGACGGAGCAAGATGTCGGAGTGCAGCTCACGATGTATAAAATCGTCGACCCGTTCAACACCATCGAACTAGGCTCCTTGTCATGCTATGGCATAAATTCTGAGGCGATATACGATTATCGGTCACTATTCATACTGCCCGAACGAAACCTGATTGGATTCGCCGATACTCAAGGCAATTACTACCTTTATGGATTCGCTCAGACCAGTGAGACCGACGGCTGCTTTGTTTTCTATGACAGTTTCTCGCTGGGCTACGCCCGTGAGCATAGTGAGACAGAAATAATCTGGTCGCCTTATCACACGCGAGCGTTTTACGTTGACAACTACCTCTACATCTTCTCCGAAAGCCACCTGGATATCATCGACTTGACCAAGATAGCGTTGGTGCAAAGCATCAAGATCGGCGACGATGTCGCTGGTAGCGATGCTGGAATGACTCCTTGAGTACCGGTTGCGGAGCCGGAGTGTAGCGGTCGCTGGGCTGGAGTGTAACCTTGAGCTGTCGCGGGGTTGGAGTGTCACCTTGGGTAGCAACTCATTGCGACGCTAGAGCGTCACCTTGAGCGGCATCCGCGACACAAGAGCGTCACCAAACTAACAATTCGTTCCATCATTTTCCTGGCAGTAGCGCAACCTCAATCGGCTGCGCTATTGTCATCGTGCCAGGTTTTAGAGAGTTGTGTTGGAGTTTGCGCTTGTGTACGACTGCACGACCAAATAGCGCTTTCCAAAGCCCGAAAACTTCGGTCTTCTCTCCAGATCAGACCATTCATGGGGAGAAAACCGTGCACAAACGCAAATTCCAACACACAACTCCGGATTTCCTGGCATTGAGCGTTTGCATTAACTATCTGGGGTAGAATTCTGAAGGTTGGCTAGAAGTGTCTATACTAACGCTCGATAACATAATTTGGGTATTCGAAGAACAGAAGCAAATGGTCATGCACTGAGGAGAGTGTAGACTTGACGTGTATATCATATATGATATACTTCAGGAATACTGAAAGGAACAGCATTGACGTGGAATATCGTTTTTTACGAAAAGGAAGATGGATCGATTCCAGTGCAGGAATTCTTAGAGGCTCTTCCCACAAAGCATCGAGCTAAAGCAATCCGGGATATTGATATATTAGAGAAATACGGCACAGCTTTGACAGAACCTCATGTAAAACACATTAGGGGTAAGCTTTGGGAGTTACGTATTAAGTCAGCAAGTGACATATCCCGCATTTTTTACTTCATATTCGTTGGTAAAGATATTGTATTACTGCACGGTTTTGTTAAGAAGGCACAAAGAACTCCGAGTAGAGAAATCGATACAGCCAATTCATTTCTGGAAGATCATGTAAGGAGGAATCAGCAGTGAATTATAAAGAATACAAGCAAACTGCACTTGCTAGCGATTCGGAACTCCGTGCCGAGTATGATGCCTTGGCAGCACAGTATAAAATCATTGATGATATTATCGCCGCTCGTATTGAGCAAAACCTGACCCAAGCGGAACTCGCCGAACGTGCTGATACCAAACAGAGTAATATCAGCCGCCTTGAAAGCGGAAACTATAATCCTTCAATTGAGTTCCTGCAGAAAATCGCTCATGCGTTGGGCAAGAGATTAGAAGTGCAGTTTAAGTAAGTCACAGGAATCCTTGGAGGCGACGACCGGATTTGAACCGGTGATAAAGGCTTTGCAGGCCTCTGCCTTACCACTTGGCCACGTCGCCATCCTGAACAGATTCGCGCAACTGTACCATGCTCGCAGCTACACAATGCTCGCCCCACACCAAACCGTTTGGGCTGGCATAACTGAGCAAGCAAGACTGAGCTAGTAAAAGGCCGGTTACACTTAAAGCGCCAACCGGCCTGTTCACATCAGTGGAGCGGACAACGGGATTCGAACCCGCGACCCCAACCTTGGCAAGGTTGTGCTCTACCAACTGAGCCATGTCCGCACGCGCGGTCTCTCATTCTACGAAAGCCGCTTGACTTGCGCAAGTACCAATTTTCATGTAGAGCTCGAAAGCGTGGAGAAGTACGAGCGAGCGCAACACCCCAAACCAACTCACAGTCAGCCGCAACAGTTGAAGGTTACGGTAGGCTTGGAAAGCTACCCGGTTTTTTGCGCATTGCTCCGGTTTGCTTCTCTCTACTCCAGCAGTGACTTGTTGTTATCGCCTTTCAACAACTCGCCGATTGCTCCGACTGTGGTAGCTAATCCCTGCATCTCTAGAGGCATGAATATCTTGGTTGCCGAACCATTGGCCACATACTTCAAGGTCTCCAGATAGCGGATGGTAATCAGGTCCTGGGTGGGATTGCCGTCGTGGATAGCATCGTAGACGTTACGGATGGCTTGCGACTCACCTTCAGCGACCAGTATCTTCTGGGCCTTCTCCGCAGCTGCAATTTCTTTGATGGCAGTGGCGCGGCCTTCGGCTTCCAGAATCGCACTCTGCTTGGTACCTTCGGCGCGGGCGATGGCTGCTGCCCGGTCACCTTCGGCTTCCAGAATCATAGCCCGGCGGTCGCGCTCGGCTTTCATCTGGCGGTGCATGGCTTGGGTGACATCAGCCGGTGGCTCGATGCGTTGCAACTCGACGCGGACTACCCTCACGCCCCACTTATCGGTGGCTTCGTCGAGGATATCCCGCAAGGTGATGTTAATCTTCTCGCGGCTGGTCAGGCACTCATCTAGCTGCATCTCGCCGATTACATTACGCAGGTTGGTCTGGGCCAGCTTGGTCGCTGCCAGGTAGAAGTTGGTGACGTTGTAAATCAACTTGAAGGGATCAGTGGCTTCATAGTAGACCACGGCATCGACGGTGACTGCCACGTTGTCCTTGGTGATGACTTCTTGGGGTGGAACATCGACGACATTCGCGCGCATATCCACCTTGGTAACGCGGTCGATGAAAGGAATCAGCAGGTGCAAACCAGGTTCCCAGACCCGGATGAACTTACCCAGGCGCTCAACCACTCCCTTTTCGTGCGGACGGATAATCCGGATTGCCCGGAATGCGAAC